>JAGOTR010000012.1 GCA_018061685.1 Candidatus Magasanikiibacteriota bacterium | reverse complement strand
AAGCTCGGAGTCCGGGATTCGAACCCGGGACCAATTGGTTACACGTACTCTCGCTGTTTCCAGCAAGCGTGGACTATATCATCACCCACGTCAAACCCCGATAGAATCGAGGACGTTAGGGTGCGGGGCGCTTCGAATTCCCGATTTGATCGGGATCCTACTCCCATAAAGGGATAGTCTCTGAACCTTTTTGACTCTTTGAAATACAAGCCACGAACAGCGATATAATCGACATTACAATATCCTTGCCTCTCGAAAAGAAGTCAAACTTGGCTGCAGATTACCGTGTCCAGACGGATGTCTGGATATAGGCTTCCTGTTTTATTTGTGTATAAATACACAAGTAAAATTCCGGGATCTCCGGAACAATTCACCCCGTTGGCACCTTTGTATTACTACAAAGGGCTGCAATATAATTTTCTCTTGCAAGAAAACTATTTCTTTACAGCCAACTGCTCTACCGCTGAGCTAACTCCGAATCTCGCGTAAAGCGGACTTTGTCCGCCACGCGACGAGTTTACCAGTACGGTAACCTCATTGCTCGACGAACAAACCAACACAATGACAAACCAACATACTTCTGTTGGCCTGCCACGTGGCAGCGTAAGCTGCTTTACGTGGCTCGGGACCAGGGATTCGAACCCCGATAGTCAGGACCAAAACCTGAAGTCCTACCATTAGACGAGTCCCGAATGTTTTTGATTACACCTTCAAATACCGTCTCATTGCCAACCCACTGGTACAGATAGTAAGAAACAATACAGCACCAAACTGAGTTCCAACGACCACTAGTATATGGGATAAAAAGTAACTTGTCAAGAAAGATTCTTGCCCTAAAATAACAGCAATATATGGGTCTAAAAATTGTATGCCCACATACACAATTGCACCAGCAATAATAACACTTATAATACTAAACAACACCGATTCCATAATATAGGGGCCCCGCACAAACCAATTCGTTGCGCCCACCAATTTTTTAATACCAATCTCTACACGCTGGGTATAAATAGCAACACGAATAGTATTAAAAATCACAAAAAAAGCAATAATCATAAAGAGCCCACTCACAATAAATACCCCTTTTTCTACCTGCCCAGTGATCACACTAATTTTATCAATGGCTTGTTCGGTATCACGAAAGGTTTTGGCTTCTATTGTTTGTTCGTATTCTGGCACGCTTAAGGCTGTAATAATTTTTTCATAGTCACTTGGCTCTCGGGTTTTAATAATCATGGTTGGCCCAAGTGGGTTTTCATCGAGTTCTTCAAGAGACGCCAAAATATCTGGGTTATCTTTGTGTGTTTCACGAAATGCGGCAAGTACCGAATCAGTTTCAAGGTAGGTCACGTCGGTAACTTCGGGAAAGGAATCCACAAATGTTTTTACTTCTTCAATCGATTCAGGCGATGCATCTGGTTTAAAATACACACTCACATCAATTTGATCTTTTACCGTCACCACGGCTTGATCGGTCATGGCACGCACAATCACCACGGTATTGAGCGACAACAACATGAGTACCAAAATTAAAATAGTCATGAGCGACAAACTCATGTTGCGAACTAAATCTTGAAATGCGAATCGTATAATACGAAAAAAAGAAAGCATACAAAAATACTATAATTGATAACGTCCATGTTTTTCGTCTACCACCACTTTGCCATCGTGCAAGGTAATCACCCGTTTTTTGAGTTGGTTTACCACGTCTCGATTATGTGTCACCAGCACAATAGTGGTACCAAAATCATTTATTTTTTTCAGCATTTCTATAATATCGTGCGTGTTAATGCTATCCAAATTTCCCGTGGGTTCGTCGGCCACCAAAATTTTTGGCCGGTGCACCAAGGAGCGTGCAATAGCCACGCGCTGTTGTTCACCACCCGAAAGTTGTGTGGGGTAGCGTTCACTTTTGTGTGCCAAGCCAACAATATCTAACACCCGTGGTACTACATCACGAATACGACTCGACGATTCACCAGCAACTTGCAAGGCAAAGGCAACGTTTTCTCCCACCGTCTTTTTTTCGAGCAATTTAAAATCTTGAAAAATAACCCCAATTTGCCGACGCAAGAGTGGTACATCTTTATACGAAATACGTGAAATGTCCCAGCCGCCAATTTCAACAATACCAGAAGTGGGTTTTTCTTCGGCAATAAGTAATTTAATCAGCGTGGTTTTTCCGGTGCCACTTTGGCCTACAATAGACACAAATTCACCTGCGTCAACAGTGAGGCTCACATCATGCAGCCCCATGCTTTCTTTGCTATATTGTTTAATAACATTTTGTAAACGAATCATAGAAAAAAATTCTATTACGAGTATACCATATATTTTATACAAAAAAAACAGACTGTTTTGAGTCTGTTTTTTTATAAAAAAATCTTATTTTTTCTTAACCGTGGCTTTTTTCGCTGGTGCTTTTGTTTTTTTTGCTTCTTTTTTGGGTTTGGTTGCTTTTTTTACTTTTTTTGCAACCGCTTTTTTAGGAGCGGCAATAGCGTCAACAGCAACGGCAACCGCTTTTGGCACAAATGATTGTCTGTCGTCTCGTTTGTCTAACAGCATCAAAATTTTATCCAGTTTGTGGTGCAATGAATCTAATTGCGTTTGTGACATGCCACTACTCATGGCGGGTCGTTCTTCTCGAGAGCCAAATGATGGTTTTGAACCAAATTTTGGTCGAGACTCACCACCTTGATTTTTAAAGCAATCGCGGCAAAATACTGGATGTCCACCGGTTGGGCGGAATGGTACTTCACAGGCATTACCACATTGGCCACATGTTGCTGGGTACAGTTGTTTTGGGCCGTCGCTTCTGCCACCAAACTTTTTTGCCCCACTAAATTCTCTTCTATCGCCACGCGATTTGTGAAATTTGTTAAAATTGCCCATAGCAGTCTTAAATAATTAAATAAAATTCATTCATGAAGCTGCAAGCGTAGCACAGATGCTAAAAAAATACAATCATCACACCATCAGCTCGTAAGATACGCTGCTATTGGGCCTTTGTTTGTCGCAATAAAAACACGCCATTTACCAACAGTATCGATCCAAACACAAAGGCAAAGTGGATCAACGTTATCTGCAATCCTAAATAATACTCCCACCCGAGTGCCTTATCAACAAAGGCAAAAAAGAATGCCCCATTCAATGCTCCATACGCAAGTGGTACTACCAAACTCTCTACAAATCGCTTCTTCGTTTTGTGTGCATGCATGTATCGAATACTTACAATCAATACAAACAGTGTGGGAATAATACCCGAAAGTACCGCACTCGCTTGATATGGATAGCGAAACGGCGTCTTGTCGTAATAATAATTGACTCCCACTGAATCATCAGCGGGCGACATAATAATTTCTTCCGTCGTAAGCTCGGCTTGGTGTGCACGAAAATAATTTTTATCAAGTACTCCGAGTGCATGCGTCATTGTATAGCCACCAACGACCATGACAACGAGAAGAGACAAAAAAAATTGTATTGATCGCGGATGTTTCATACATCTGTCATCCTGAACTTGTTTCAGGATCTCATAATAGAAGATATAGATCCTGAAACAAGTTCAGGATGACAAAATACTATCATTACATGCTTCGACTATATGTATAGTACGACATGTATACTACCACTACAATACCTATACACACGAACATGTATATAGTTAGCGACCAATATCCGTTTTGGGTCGTTTTAATTTACTTTCAGCCACAGGGCTACGAAAATTTGTGCCCTTAATCCCCTGTTTTTTTTGCACACCATACGACCGTGCCGATGGTTTTTCTTCTTTTTTGCCAGCCTGTTTTGCTTTTTCTTGTGCTTTTATTTTTTGTAATTCTTTTGTATACCACTTCATACAATACCAATAAAAATGTTTAGAACGCTCTTGTGTGCGTGTTATTTTGTTGCATCAAATAATCCTGCTGCTTGAAAAAAATCAACATCTAATTCAGAAAAGAATATATTTTTTTCTATCTTATCAATCACATACCGAACATGTGGTGTCATGTTTTCGGGCAACGCTGTTCGATTGAACCATGCCAAGTCATCGCATGTATCTGGTTCAGTATTCACCACGTCCCCCTGCCATGATCGGCAGCGAAAAAAGAAATCGACCCGATCCCCTGTAGCGTCGTGCTTGGTACGGTAGAGTACATGCACTAATTCTAAATCGCTTTCTAACACGGTAATACCAATTTCTTCTTTTGCTTCACGCACCATCGATTGTGTGGGTACCTCGCCCGATTCCATATGCCCGGCGGGCAAATCATAATTACCATCTTGATAGCCCGTGTTACACCGACGAATGAATACTGTTTTTTTATCTTGTTCAAGCAAGAGATAGACAACGGGCGTAGCCGTATGGCGAGGGTGCATAAGATACAGATTAATTGTAGATATCGTACCTAAAAATACGTAAAATGTCCATAAAAAAGCTAACATTACAATAATATAGACGCTACAAAAATAGACAAAAAAACCTATTTTTCAAAAAATAACCAAAAAAATACAAAAATAATCGGTTTATTTTAATAAAAAATAGCTTATGTAAGCCATTATTTCATATTGACAAATACACATTTTTAGTGTATACTATGCTGTTTCTTATAAAAGAAAAGGCTATCACTCTGCCATGAATCTACGATTCTGTGGTAGAGCCGTGTCCTCTTCAACCAAAAGGAAAATCTCGTGAAAAAAAATCTTAAGAACTTCTTCATCCTGAGTGTGATCACCACCCTGACCATTATGTGGGGTGTACAAACCATTCAGGTCGCAAACTCGATCTGGAGCGGAGGGCTCGAAGCCGTCCTGGGATTCATCGCCTTGGGGGGAATCTGGTGGGCATTTTTCATGCCCAAGTACACGGCCATCTGCTGCCACGATGGGCAGCAGTGGATCAACGTCGTCGGCAAGTGGTCTGCCACCCGGGGTGTCTCGGGAAACGACGAAGAGCAGTTCACCAAGCAGTGGCTCGCACAAGTGCTCACAGGAAAGTTCATCACGACTGAACAAGCCAGACTTCCCGTGAATCCCGTGCCACGTATTCACCACGTCACGCCCTTCGGAGCCAAGCGTGGTGTGTATTACATCATTGGGGTCAGAATTTTTGATCCCGAGCTGCTCAACAAATTCTCGGGGCGACTCCCCCACGCCCCGGTCGAGTACGAAGTCGAAGACGAGTACCTCCCCCTCTAACCAAGGGAAGGTACATGTCTTCGTTCTCATAGTCCACACGCTGGACGGTAGATATGAGAACAACGCTCTTTCAACCCTGTCACCTATTTCCATAGGTCTCGAGGATGTTCTACCCATCCTCACCACTTCTACCGATGTATTCGGTACTGATGAGTCCATTTGCCTATATGCAGCAGGACGAAAAGTGATAACATACCTATAAAAATATGGAGTACATAGCTCCATATTTTTTTTCTCTAAAAAAAGTTATCCCCCTTTATATTTGACTGCTATATACAAATACACATATGAGGTATATAGTTACCCTATCAAACACTTAAACAATTAAACAACCATTTATATATGGTACTCTCTCCCCAAGAAATTCAAAAAAAACAACAACTCCTGAGTGAGACCGATACCCACATGGCAGCGGCATTTAAAGTACTGAGCGACGTCAACCGCTACCGAATATTCCGTATATTAGCCGATCAGCCACAAATTTCTATCAGTAATATAGCACAAATTCTAAATATTTCTTTGCCCTTAGCATCACAACATATAAAAATTTTGACCCAAGCAAATATACTCAAAAAAGAACGCAAGGGAAAAAAGATTTTTCCAAAACTTGCGTATGAAAATCCACTCGTTCCTGCGGTAGTTCAAACCATTCAAGAAGTACTCAAGAAAAAATTGTAGACCACGTTCGTCTCTCTACTCACCGTATCCCCTCTTCCCTATGCATATTCGACTACGACCACGTATTCCACTCGCATACTCTCTTGCCAAAATTCCCCGATAATACCTGTATTCTACTCTACTACCTGGGGAACTTAATGTACGAACCCCAGCCGATATGAAACACGTTACATTTTTTTTGCTTGCCCTGCCGCTTGTATGTGTCACCCTTGGCGCGGGCTGCCGTGTGCCAAATACCACCACACAACAAACCGGTGCATATAATAATTTTTCTTCCACATCAGACAATTCCACAAAAAATATCCTGTCCGTCACTGCGACTATTGAACAGGGATTTGTAGGCACGAACACACCGCAAGGCGATGTCACCACCTCAACAGTTGTCTATGATGAAGCATTTGCTCTCTATGAAAAAAACGGTGATTATTTTCAATTTTCCAATTGTATCGGAAATCCCCAAACGTTTACCATAAAAAATGGGACAACATTTATGATTGATAACAAAGATAACGTCGCTCACACCATAGATATTGGCACCAACACATACCAATTGGACGCCTACGATTTTGCTCTTGTCACACTCACACAGGCAGGAAGCTATAATGTGATGTGCGACGGAAGCGGTGAAGCACATGTGGAAGTAACCCATTAATATTCATACAAACATATTGTACTACAACACGTATTTATTTTTAAGCACTCCTCATATGGACGCAAAAAATTCACCGACAACAAAACCACTCTACCGTGGGACACAAGTCATTTGGTATTTTCTTGGCCTCATTGAGGTGGTACTGCTGCTCCGTTTTGTTCTCAAATTTTTGGGAGCAAATGCTGGTGCAGGATTTACCAAAGCACTCTATGCCATCAGCATGCCGCTCACGCTGCCGTTTACCACGGTATTTCGTACCACACAATTAGAAGGAAAATTTTTTGAGTGGACCACGCTCTTAGCCATGGTGATTTACTTTGTGATTGCCGTTGGTATGAGCAAACTCTTATTTATGGGAAAAAGTGTTTCTGTAGAAGAGGCCGCAAATAAATTAGAACAATAAACCACCATCCATCTTGTCGTGGAGCGTATGAAGAGAGGCTGTCTTTCTTCATACGTCTATATTATTTATATACCTTATCTTCTTATTATATGCTTTGGACTATCGCTATTATTTTAATTATTTTGTGGTTGCTTGGTGTGGTAACAGCCTATACACTGGGCGGATTTATTCATGTGTTACTTGTTATCGCGATTATCATGGTACTCTTACGAATTATAAAAGGGAATAAAATAATATAATCTTACCCACACAGTAAATATATTCATACATCATATGACACAAAAAACAACCATCACACTTGGGAGTATTGGACTCCTGATCATACTAGTTGCCGGCATCATGTACTGGCAAAATACACCCGAAAGTACAGACAAAACAAATGCTCCGGCTGTGAAGGCTACATCAACAAGCACCCCACCCCAGCCCCAAATAACCACCTCGACAAACAGTACCAATACAACAGGCGTATGGAACACACATACTCAGTTCGGCATACGTATGAAATATCCAAATGATGGAACGTATTCAATTGAAACCCCAGAAGCGACTCGGTTTATTATCACACAAAAACAACCGGGAAATAGAATTCATGTGACAGAAAGAACGGTTCCGTTAGTCCCAACCGGCAGCATACGGACACAAATCATCAATGGCTACACGTTTCAACAATTTGAAGTACTCGATGGTGGGTACGGATATATGATAGAAAAGAATGGAAAATTTTATACATTTGAATCCGTATGGCCTCGTACGAATGATGTATTTGAAATGATCATGACTACGGTGGAATTTGAATCAAAATAATGATTCTGTATATTTTATTTGTAAAAATAGTCCCGACTTAGTCGGGACTGTTTTTTTGTGTGAGTATAGGTGAAAAAATTAAACCAGTGATGAAGAGCAAGTTTTATTTCAAGATTGGGCTCCCCTTGCTAGACGCATTCAGAAGAACAGAATGGAGTAAAATAGTAAACCAGACAAATGCTTTACAATTTCATTTCCTTGCTATTACTCGGCAGCAGTAATAACATCACTGGCACGTATTCTGAATAGTAAAAGCCCCAATAAAATCAGAAAAGCACAAAACAAAAATGATGTTCGTAAACTTTTATCAGCTATCCAACCAACAATAGGCAACATAATGGCAATATACCCATTGGTCATAAGAGATATCGTGGAAAGAGCTGTAGCCCGTCCAGATCCTTCTATGTGCCGATTTTGATAATCAGCAATAATAGGATCTCTCATATTCCCCACTGTATCAGTAAGTAAAAAAAGAAAAATAGCCATTATTGGTTGCAATACCCATGCCATTGCCGCCCATAAAACAACTGGGACTATAGAGATAATAAGCATACTCTTTTCAACGCCAAACCATTGTTCAAGTTTATACGCATACCACTTGGTTACAGCAATCAAAAGAGATGAGATACCTAAGACATACCCATACCAAGACGCAGGCACGTCCGCACGAACAAAATATACCTGGTATGTTTCCATAAGAGCAAACGAAAGCGTGAATATGGAAAAGAGAGTAATTTTTCTCAGACGATTATTTTTTCTTAAAAGACGTATACCGAAACCAAATTGACGTAGGACACTCTCTTCTTTGTGATCCAGATCTTTCCCTGCTACCGTACTAATGACTGGTTCACGGAGAGTCAAAGTGAGAAGCAGCCCTACTATTGACGAGACACACGTAAGCTGAAACAAAAGATAAAAATTTTCAATAGTATGAACACGAGCAAGAAATCCACCAACAAAAGCGGCCAGTGCAAACGCGACTGCAAGCGCGCCGCTATATCTTGAAAATACTTTTTGAGCATCTTGTTCACGACCAATAGACTTTAATTCATCGTACATAAATGCCTGGTCAGCACCAGACCACAAAGCATTCGCCAGTCCAAACAAACCAAAAACTACAGCAAACCCGACAAAGGTGTCCATATAGAGCCACATGATCCACCCGATGGTAGAAATACAAGCTCCCAAAATCATACTCGTTTTTCTTCCATATTTATCAGCAAGAAGACCTGTGGGGACTTCAAAAAACATGCCTGATAACAAAATAATTGAACTAAGCGTAAATGTTTGCTGCAAAGAAAGGCCCTTTGCCAGTAAAAAAAGAGTAAAGATTGGCCCAGCAAACGTAAGAGTTCGAACGCTCTGAGCCAAAATTAATCGTCGAATCGATGGTGTAAGCATATTTCTCACTGAAATTTTATTGGTCGTAGTATAACAAAAAAGACTCAAACAATATAGTTCAAGTCCAATTTTGCTCCTTGGTCAGGACTCGAACCTGAAACTTTCCGGTTAACAGCCGGGCGTTCTACCATTGAACTACCAAGGAATATATTCCTCAAAAAAAAGACCCTCCACACAGGAGAGTCTTTTTTTATAAAAAATATATAAAAATACTCACCTGTTTCGGAAGGCGTTATTATTATTATTTAATTTACGTGCAATATATTTCATATATATTCAGAGTATCGTACTATATAGAAACTGTCAAATAGGAATTACCGCTTGCCCGGCGCCTGCCTGCCGGCAGGCAGGAAGCCCTCAGGCGAAGTCGGGTTAATTTGTCTCCACAGAGCCGCCCGCGAGGATTGAACTCGCGACCTGCACGTTACGAATGTGCCGCTCTACCAACTGAGCTAGGGCGGCTCTCTTGAGACAAAAACCTTATGACGACTATAATAGGGTATAGAGAGGTCGGCTGTCAATAATGCCATTACCCAAAATACGGTATTTTCCACCAGCCAAATGGATCGACATACCGATGATGTCTTTCGAGTTGAGAAAGAGCAGTCATATCGTCGAGAGAAAGTTCAAAATCGAAAATTTCTACGTTACGCTGTATATTTTCTTTCGTAACACTTTTGGGTATCACTATCGTATTTCTTTGTATTCCCCAGCGAAGCAATACTTGCGCAGCACTTTTCTTATATGTTTGAGCGATATGTTGAACAGTTGGGTCTTCAAGAAGAATCAACATATCTCCCTGGCCTTTTGCATTTCCCGGAGACCCGAGCGAAGAATACGCCGTGACTGGTATATTGTTATACTGACAAAAATCTACCAACCCTTGTTGCTGATTATAGGGGTGAAGTTCAATTTGATTAACCGCTGGTGGAATGGTGGCAAACGAGAGTATTTCAAAAAGCATAGGAGCCGTAAAATTGGCAACACCAATTGCCTTCACGAATCCTTGGTGTACCAAATTTTCCATGGCCTCCCATGTTTCTCTCATTGAAATTTTTTCCGTAATAAGAAAACCATGATCATCAACCGGATCTGGCACAGGAGTTGAAGAAGAAGCAATGCACCAATGCACCAAATACAAATCCAGGTACTCAAGCTGTAAATCATGCAATGTTTGTTTACAAGCACGAACAACATCGTCTTTTGCATGATCCGTATTCCATAGTTTACTTGTCACAAAGAGTTCTTCCCTCGTCACTTTTTTGCTTTCAAATATATGATGAAACGCCTCGCCAATTTCTTTTTCATTTTTATAAATAGAAGCACAGTCGATATGCCGATACCCAGCGTCTACCACAGCGTATTCAACCGCCTCTTTCACCTTTTCAGGTTCAGATTTCCACGTACCTAAACCAATCATGGGCATTTTTTGGCCCGTGTGTAACTCAATGAAATAATCGGTATGGTCCATAGTATAGAGATGTGTTTTGTTATTTTTTCTGGCTGTGCCGCACGATGGCGCCTTTCGTTTTATACCCTCATTCGGCCCCGTAAAATGAGCTTCGCTCATCACGGGGCGCTCACCCCGCTGAGCGGGGTTCGCGAGCGGAATACGAGAATCGAACTCGCGTCTCCTGCTTGGGAAGCAGATATACTACCATTGTACTAATCCCGCATAGAAAACTGTCCCGAATCAAGTCGGGACAGTTTTTTTATTTTATTGTTGTACTTCTTCTGTTGGTTCTGTTTCAGCTGGCATAACTTCTGCGTTTAATTGACCTTGTTGTTCAAATAATTCAAACGGATTATTCACGGGGAGTAACACATCAATTTTTGCTGCGGCAAATTGTGCATCCATAAAGGCAACAAAATCTTTGCCCATACGTTCTTCTTCTACTTTAATAATATGATATCCAAACATGGTTTGTACCAATTCGCCAGATAATTGTCCTGGTTCAAGTGCAAATGCAGCTTCTTCAAATTCTGGTACCATCACACCTCGGCCAAACCATCCTAAATCACCACCAGTATCTTTGGTTCCATCAGATCCAAATTCTGCTGCCAAGGTGGCAAAATCTTCACCTTTTTGAATTCTTTCAAGCACTTCGGTGGCAGCTTGTTTCACTGTTGCGTCTTCTGATTCTTCTTCAACACGGAATAAAATATGTCGTGCACGAACTTCTTGTTGTAAGTCACTGCCTGGCATGGATTCATCTGATGCCAAAAATGCAGCTTGTAATTTTTCTTCTCGAATTACGGGAATAATTACTTTTTTGGTATAGGTATCAAGCGTCCAACCGTAGGATTCTTGAATTTTAGTGCGAGCTTCTTCCTCAGAATCAAAATTTGCCATAAGTTCTTTTATTTTTGCGTCAATTTCTTCTTGTGAAATACTCACCTTAAATTTGTCGGCTACTTGAATAACTAATTCTGTTGCGACAAGTCGACTGAGTGACATATCAGACAATTCTTCTTCGGTTACGGCACCAAGTGCTTCACCTGATTCAGCATAAAAATCACGCAAGGTATTTTTGTCATCCACATATTCGGCATATGAAACACCGACACCATTTACTTTTGCCACTGGTACATGAAAAAATTTGGCACCCGCTAATACCGCACCACTTTCGGATAATTTTTCTGTTTGCATGCGAACCATGCCATAATATCCGCCAAGAGCAAGCAACGCCACAACCACAACACCACCCACGAGTGGGCCAACGAGTGAGCGTTTTTTTTGTTCTTTCATTTCTTGTTTTTCTCCTGTTTCCATTGTTTCCATACGAATAAAGTTAAAAATTATACGGGCTACCGACTGCCATACGGCACTTAGGCATCTTCGGTTGGAAGGGGCCTGTGGGTAAAATAATACCACCATTTTACGGGATTACTCAAGACTTGTCCACCCACTGTTTTGGGGGTGGTTGAAACCACTTCTTGTGGCAGGGTGCTGGTGTCTAAAAACAACACTTGTTCGCCGGGTTTTTTCATGTGTAATTCTACTCGGGCTTTTTCTTCTACAAAGGCATCGTCTTGGACGTATTCAAGGAGTGAAAGGGAATCAAGGCGTTTTTTTTGTAATTGTTGAATTTCTTCTTGGAGTGCCGCTATTTCTTTTCGCACCGTATAATCTTGATAGTAGGCCCTTGCATAACTCACGGCGACTAATGCAATCACCACCAAGCAGACAACCAAAAAAAGACGTGATGCAAAAAATCGTCGAAATGGATGTTCTTTATTTCGCCCGACAGAGCGGGAATGTGGACTCATATTGCTCTGAGTATAGCATAAAAAAGAAAGCCCATATAGACATATATATCCCCACTTTTTTATATTGACAAAAGGACTCTTTCATGATACATTCCGCTGTTCTCATTTGGCATTTTGTCAGGTGGGTTTCGGTTCTTTCACATTCAAACGAGAAAGGAAAAGGATAGATATGTATTACCTATAAAGGGGGCTTAGCCCCCTAACGCAACGCTTTTATTGAGAGGATCATACACTCTCCCACCCTCTGCACTCACCACGGTGCGCGGCACAGATGCCACGCGACTCCGTGGGTGGGGTTGCGTGATATGTGTGCTGCGCATCTTGGCGCAGTGACAACGAACGGAGAGAGTATGAACCTCATCGAGACGCTTCAGCAGATGGATAAGGCCGGCAAGACTCACCAAGAAATGCTGACCTGTGTGCTCGCGCACGACCCGATGAACATCGAGCTCATCACGGACTGCACGGCTCTCTACATCAGCGAGTCGAAGCAGCTCCCGTGGGTGAAACAGCTCATGGAGGCGGGGGTGTCGAACGACCTCATCTGCAGCGTGATTCACAACCACTGTTTCCGCGCCGGAGAATGGTACTACGCCGCGGAACATCGCAAGGCTTTCTTGAATGATCAGGAAGCCTGGGAGGTCTTTGATCAAGATCGCTTCCTGTCGATGATGATCGCCATCGGTAAGGAAGATGCTACGGCCGTGTTCGGCGTGGCAAAGCAAATCGCCTTCCACTGCGGGGGGTACCGGGAGCCAGGGAAAAAACAACGGATCATGACGTTGACCCGGCCGGGCGCCATGCCCGAACTCCTGTGGATGGTGGAGCAGCTCGAAAAGCAACTGGTGGTGGACGGCAAGAAAGACGCCATCATGGTGTTGAGCCAAGTGGTCATGTACCTCCCGTACATTGACAACGAGGCCGTCTTCAACACAGTGATCGGCTGGCTCAGCCCGGCCAACCAGATAGTGGCGGCACGAGTCGTTGCCCCCTGGGGCTATGGTGCCGTGCTGCAGGGGTACGTCCTCTGCTGCCAATTCCACAAAACTCGACAAGATCAAGAAGCCATCAAGGACAAGATCTTGACGGGATTCTACGACAATCCCCAACGAGTTGCGGAATTGTACCGCCACTTGCTGTATGGAGCCTCGCTGGCGCAATACCCACTGCTCCTCCCCACCAAAGAAATCCGAGAATCTGCCAAGTTTCTCGGATGGGCGTTCTGTCGACTGGAGATGTGGGAAGACCCGCATTGCCACCGACGCGATCTGCAGGTCGAAGGCTGGGACCGGCGAGGGGTGGTTCGTATCGTTCTCAAGCAGAACAAAGACGACCACTTCGAAGGATCCAGTCTTCGTGAAGGAGATGAGGTAATGATTCCGCCTGATCCGGAAAACGGGCTGACCCCCTTCAAGTCTGGACGGACCCAAGCAGGTCCGTGGGCGATCTACTTCTACAACTTCATTCCCGCCACGGCGCAGAATCCTTTGCGCCCCTGACCCCTTCCTTCCTTTCTTGCCTCATCAGTCGCGATCAACTGATGGGGCCAACACAAAAATAGCTCCGATATACTCGGGGCTATTTTTGTTTTTTATATTTTTTTCTTTAACGCATTTCTCACCTCCACCCTATCATCCCACGGCACGAGCGTGCCTTTTACTACAATCGCCTGTTCACTGCCCTTGCCCGTCACCAACACAATGTCTCCAGCTTGTGCCAAGTCCACTGCACGGCCAATAGCTTCACGCCGATCAAGAATACAAAACAAGTTTACCCCATCTTCTTTTCCTGTTTTTTTTACGGCCGTTGCCACATCATGCATAATTACTTGCGGGTCATCATCATACGGGTCTTCGTCCGTAATAATACACACGTCCGCGTGTTCGCCCACAAATTTTCCTACAGTAAACCGCCGTTCAATATCTCTGCCACCACCGGTAGAACCAAACACATGAATAATTCTTTTCGGAGAAAGCAATGCAACAGTTTTGTATAAATTTTCCATAGCAACTGGCTCAAACGCATAATCCACAATCACGCGAAATCCAAATTGTTCTGCTTCAGGAATAAATTCAATGCGTCCTGCTGGGCCTTTGAGCACGCTTACGGCATCTTTCAGTGTCGTATGACAATCAATTCCTAGAATATGACAAATTTCAATAGCCGAGAGAATATTCATCATATTATGCTCACCAAAAAGTGGCGCTAAAAATTGTGTTTGTCCAATTTTAAATCCAAGCCCTTTTTCTGTGACGCGTGGTTGAAACAAATAAAAATGATTCTGTGCTAATGAACCAAGCAGGTGTTCATCGCGAGATTTTTTTCCAAATGTATATTTGTGATCAAATGGTACTTGTACAAATTCTTGTGCAGTGCCTTCAAACGCCTCTTCAGTATCAGAAAGATCCGCATTCACCACAGAAATTTTTGGAATATAGTCACCCCACTTTTTTATCTGCTTCCACTTTCCAAACGTCTTTTTTCTTTTGGAGCGACTCACATAGTCAAAAATACTGAGCTTGGCATTTTTGTAATTCTCAAAACTCCCGTGTGATTCTATATGTTCGGGATACAAATTCGTTAAAACCATTATGTCGTAATTGATAAATTTGTGACGGTGTTGTACTGCCCCTTCTGACGTGGTTTCTACAATCGCAATATCGCAGCCTTTGTTCACCATGTCACGCAAATATTTTTGAATTTGAAACCTTCCCAACATGGTCATTTTTTTATCATTGAGTGTATGCTCTCCTGCCACATAAAAATCAATGGTTGAAAGAGAGCCTACGGTAAACCCTGCATGTTCAAGCATTTGACGCAAAAAATACGTGGTACTTGATTTGCCACTTGTTCCGGTAATTCCAATAACGAGTAATTCGTTTGATGGGTGCCTATATTTTACAGCGCCATACCAGGCTAACCCCAAATGCATCCAGCGTTTGAGTGATTTTGGGATGTGTTTTTTTATAGACATACAATAAATGATGACAAAAAGATTCCCATTATTTCCCTCGTAAACTCATCTCATACACCACAATCTCCAATTTTTGTGTTGACTGCTTGGCCTGGTCAAATTTGGTGCGTAAATAACTCGTGAGGTGAAATTCAATGAGTTCTCCAATGATTTCATTTGCCATTGATTGGCATGCATACACGGTTTTTGAGTCACTATTTGTTGCTGCACGAATAGCATATCGGTACAATTCTCCGGGAACATCACACAGGCCTGCCAAAAAGACTTCTGCTTCAATTGGGAATGTTTTGATATCTCCCAATTCACCGGTTGTCACAAATTGATACATCAGGTTTGCTTCCACATATTCTTCTACGGCTGCCTTATATGAGCCTTCTTGTAAAATTTGTGTATCTTTTTTATGTGTCTTGTGCAATTTTTTAAATAAATCTTCGGCCTCGGCTAATTTCTTTTTTGCTTCTTTTACATCGCCCTTTTGCATATCAAATACCGCACGCTTGGAGTGGTGCAATGCATCGCCAGCGTATTTAATAACATCTCGTCGTACCAATGCATAGTCATGCAATCCTTTTCGTAATGTTTGCAAATGTTTTTTGTTGATCATACAAATAGAATTAAAATTATATACTATAGTGATGCTGTCTGTTTCTTTTTTCGAATAAAAAATATACCTTTCATACTTTCCATCAGTATCAAATTACAAATACCAAATGCGAGCATAATCCCCCACTGTGACAGTGTTAATGGTACAGTTTGTAATACCAACTGCAACGGTGCAGCATACACCGCGAGTACAAGCATGCACCATCCAAAGGCAACCGCTGCTAATAAGTATCGATTACTTAATGGATTGAATTGCCAAATCCATTGACGAAGGTTGCGTATAGAAAAAATGTAAAATAATGCATCGACGGCAAAACCAACAAATACCATGGTACGAGCCAATGCGATATTTTGTGTAGTTTTGAATATATACACAAATATGGCAAACAGTGCAATATTCGATACAATACTTTTTAATAGTATCATTATTTTCATATCTCTATCAATGAGCTGCTCATCTTTTTTTCTGGGGGTGTCTCGCATAGTATCGGTATCAGACCCATCAAATGCCAATGCCATAGTTGGAAATGAATCTTGTAGTAAATTGATCCATAAAATTTGCGCTGGGAGTGCAGCCACAGGAAACCCTGCCAAAATGCTTGCCGTAATCATAACAACTTCTGCGAAGCTACTCGACAAAAGATATAACACAATCTTTTTTATATTTCGATACATAATTCGTCCCTGTTCAACAGCCGCGACAATGGTTCCAAAACTATTTTCTAACAACACCATATCGGCAGTTTGCTTTGCCACATCACTCCCCGACCCTACGGCAATACCAATATCGGCTCCTTTAATAGCCGGTGCGTCGTTTACCCCATCACCGGTCATGGCAACCACGGCACCGCTTGCCTGCAAGGCTTTGACAATACGAATTTTATGTTCGGGTGATACACGTGCAAATACCACCGTGTCTCTGACTCTTTTTTCAAAGGCACGGTCATCACAGGCATCAATTTCTTTTCCTTCACAGACGATGCGTTCTTTATTTTCTTTACCCGTCACAAGCCCAAGCTCTTTTGCTACAGCATATGCCGTGTCTTTATGATCTCCGGTAATCATCATCACGCGAATACCGGCAGCTTTGGTGAGTGCAATTACATCTCGAACATCGGGGCGAACGGGGTCAGCAATGGCAACCATGCCGACATAGATAAGGTCAGAGACTGATATGTTTTTGGATTCTTCTTTAGGCAGTGGTGCGTATGCAAGCGAAAGCGTCCGATACCCAAGCGAGGCATTGCGTGAGGCCTCTTCAAAAAATAATTTCTTTTGTTTTTCTGTCATGTGTATTTTTTTCCCATTTTGTACATACGCACTACTTTTTTCTAACACCACTTCAGGAGCCCCTTTGACAGACAAAACATCACCCTCTGTTGTACGGTGTACCGTTGCCATGTATTTGGTATCGCTTGAAAATGGCATTTCTTGTATGCGTTCGCCTGTTGCTTCTACATCCATTCGGACGATTCCCGAAGCGTCGGCGAGTTTGAGTAACGCAGTTTCTGTGGTGTCGCCCACATACTGAATCACTCCGGTTTGTGGATCTTTTTTTTCGAGTGCATTGTTACAGCGAATACCAATGGTGGTAAGCAGTGTGGCATCGGTATTCTCATGAAGCGAAGAAAATTGTGACTGAGTCAATACCCCACTCGCCGTCATCACCCGAACCACCGACATATTGCCTTCGGTAAGTGTCCCCGTTTTATCGGTACAAATAACATTGACTGACCCAAGTGTTTCGGCAGCAACGAGTCGTCGCACCAGTGCATGTTTTTTTAAAATAAATTGCATGCCGATGGCCAAAATAACAGTGAGCGAAATAACCAATCCTTCGGGAATGGCGGCAACCGCCACAGCAATGGCGGTTTGAAATAACTCAAAAACACTGTAGCGACCCTTGCCAAACAAAAGCCCTAACATAAAAATAGACAAGGCCATACACACAATAATCACACTCAATTTTTTGGCAATTAAGGCGAGTTGTTTTTGTAGTGGTGTTACTTCTTCGTGTGTTTCTTTTACCAAGCGAGCAATAATACCAAGTTCGGTATCTTTTCCTATTGCAGTGACCACATACATAGCCACCCCGTCACTTACAGACGTCCCTTTAAATACCATATTTTTTCTTTCGGCGAGCGCCACATCTTTGGCTATGGGTGCAGTTTGCTTTTTTACCGGCACAGACTCACCGGTTAAGGCAGCTTCGTTTACCGCAAAGCCATTCAGCGAAATAAGCCGACCATCGGCAGGCACGGTATCACCAGCTTCTAAAAACACGATATCGCCCGGAACAATATCGATACTACTTATTTGTTGTTTTTTACCATCTCGAAGCACGATACTTGAAAACGATACAAACGACCGAAGGGCGTCAAGTGACGCATTTGCTTTGTATTCTTGAAAAAATCCAATACACGCATTTAACAATGCGGTGATATAAATAATACCCATGTCAAGGTGCTCGCCCAAGAGTCCGCTCACGGTTGCCGCAACCAGTAAAATAATAATGAGGGGACTTTTCCATTGGTTTAAAAAAATACGCCAAAAACGTACCCCTGCCCCAGACGAAGGTAACTCATTTTTGCCCAAACGCCCCGACCGTTCTTGTACCACATCTTCGGTGAGCCCAATCTTTGTATTGGTATGGAACTCTTTTTCAAGCTGTGCTATACTTTTTGAATACTGTGGCATAAAAATAGATTTTTCTAAGAAAAAAGCTCAATTGACAAGTTTATTGCAATAGTATATCATACGCCACGTATAAAAATACTATACACCACGCTCAGCGGAGGAAGACGGAGATTCACTCATAGGTCTAAAAAATAAATCAAAAAGTTAATTGCTTGCCCGGCGTAGCTCATCAGAGCGAAGACGGGTTAATTGTTAACAATCAATAGTTATCGATGACCCTGTAGCTCAGCCGGTAGAGCAGCCCCGACTTTGGGTCGGGGATGGTCGTGGGCCTGCCTAGAGGCAAGCAGGTTCGATATAAACAACATAGATGCATATGGGAGGATATGTATATATATTGCAAAGCGTAAAAAATGGCCGTTATTATATCGGGTCATGTACTAACATGGAACGAAGGTTAGCGGAGCATGCACGGGGCCATACATACTCAACTCGAAACCGAGGTCCATGGATATTGAAATACAATGAAGCATGTATCACTCTTGCAGAAGCTCGAGAAAAAGAAAGAGCAATAAAAAAATGGAAAAGTAGAAAAATTATTGAAAAATTGATTGCATCACAATCAACAATGACCCTGTAGCTCAAATAGGTAGAGCAGCCCCGACCTTTAAGTCGGGGATGGTCGTGGGGTAGTTTATCCCGATATCAAATCGGGAATCCCCACAGAGGTAGTGGTAAAGTAATAAAATATGACCCTGTAGCTCAGCCGGTAGAGCAGTGGCCTTTTAAGCCAATGGTCGTGGGTTCGATCCCCACCGGGGTCAC
>JAGOTR010000011.1:16856-19472 GCA_018061685.1 Candidatus Magasanikiibacteriota bacterium | reverse complement strand
ACATGTTGCATCCCACATACGGATGTTTTTTATTTGAAAAAAACTTCAGACTATATCATACTGATACTATTCTTCTTATGACTCACATACACACCCTTCTCTCACATCCAAGATTCAAACATATTCCCATGTCAGAAAAAGAACTGATACTTGCATTTGTGATTCACAAACCAAAAGAATATGTACTGGCTCATAAAGACAAGCGACTCAGTATATGGAAACAAATAAAAGTACTCTCTGCATACAAAAAAAGAAGTGCTGGCATGCCAATTGCCTATATAACTCACACAAAAGAATTTTATGGCCTTGATTTTTTGGTAAACAAACACACCCTCATCCCTCGCCCCGACACAGAAATACTGGTCGAGGCAGTCATTCACGATATTCAAACACAAAAAAACACTGCCCCAACCCTCATGGTAGATGTTGGCACGGGAACAGGGTGTATCCCCATTAGTATTGGGCATGCAATTTCTCCAACTCACATAAGTACCATCGCCATTGATATTTCAAAAAAAGCTTTAAAAGTGACTAAGCAAAATGCAGCCACTCACAAAACGCCCATCACATTTTTGCAGGGCAATCTTCTCACGCCACTTATAGAGCAAGATATATTTGCTTCATACGAACACATTATTATTACCGCCAATCTCCCGTACCTCACAGAAAAACAATTGAAAGAAGAGCCAAGTATTCACCACGAACCACGCCAAGCACTTGTTGCTGACGATGAAGGGTTGGCATTGTACAAAAAATTATTGCATCAAATTGCAGGCGAAAGAAAAAAATATCAGCTCAGCACTTGGGCCGTATATATGGAAATTGATCCACAACAAACAGAACATCTTTCTGCCTATGTAAAAAATTTGTTTCAAGACGGAGTGATAGAAATAAAAAAAGACCTTGCTGGACGCAACCGTATGGTGCATGTTACGCTGAATGCACTATGAAAGAAATTGAAGTCAAAATTTTGAACATTGACATACACACCATTGAAGCAAAAATAAAACAATTGGGCGGCAAAAAAATAGCCGATGATTTTTTGATTGACCGAGTATTTGATACCCCCGATCGAACACTAAAACAAACCAAAAGTTTACTTCGACTCCGTACCAATGGCACTACATCTTTTTTGACCTTCAAAAATAATGCCAGCATTCAAAACGGCATTCGCACGACAGACGAATATGAAACAGGCGTAGACAATGCAAAAATTATGCACACAATTCTTACCTCCCTCGGCTATGAGCAAATTCGCTACCGCGAAAAAAAACGTATCTCGTATATGCTGGGTAACGTTCGAATTGAAATCGACAAGTACCCAACTATTCCGCCGTATATAGAATTAGAAGGTACCGAAGAAAACATTCCACACACAGTCACACAATTAGGATTTACTATGCAAGAAACCGTGCCGTGGACAGTGACAGAATTGCTCACGCACTATACACAAGACGCACATCATCAGGCGTTTACCAAATAATTATTCAAAATATATGGGCAACATTCCGCCACAAGCAAAAAAAGTATTTACCGGACAAATTTTTGATGTATATCAATGGGAACAAACAATGTTTGATGGCAGCACAGAAACATTTGAAATGTTACAGCGACCGAACATGGTACAAATACTCACCGTGGTTGAAGACAAAATTCTTGTGATACAAGAAGAACAGCCCAACATGCCACAAGTCACGAGCATTCCCGGTGGAAGGCAAGACGCTGAAGATGCAACTCCGCTCGAGGCCGCGAAGCGAGAATTGGAAGAAGAAACAGGATATACGAGTACCGAGTGGAGTGAATTATTTTTGTGGGAGCCACACAGAAAAATAGCAATGAAACAATACTGTTTCTTGGCAAAACACGCCACCCAAACAGGCGTACAACAGTTAGACCCCGGAGAACGAATTAGTTCAACGATCATATCGTTTGAAGAATTTATTACCCTTGCTTCTAGCAACATATTTCAAGCACAAGAATTACAAAAAGAAATACTCAAAATGCGGATTGAACCCGGAGCTTTGGAAGCGTTTCGGGAAAGGTTGTTTAGTTAATTGCTAAATTCTTAATTCTTCCTCCTCAATCCTTAATTCTTTAATTAAAAATAAAAGAATTAAGGATTGAGGATCCTGCCTGCCGGCAGGCAGGTAAGGGGAAGAATTAAGGTTTTTATATGCACCACCACCGCCAAGCCGCACTTCAGAGCATACTCACACAAGAACACGCCGACGCGTGCCTTATTACCAATCCAAAAAATATTTTTTACCTCACGGGTTTTGCTGGCATTTCGCCGTACGAAAGAGAGTCTATTTTTCTTACAACAAAAAAACATGGCAATTTTTTATTTGTTCCGCCCATGTACGCAGAACATGCTCACAATACTGTTGACGCAACCAATATCACCATCATAAGCTCCATTCCACACGGACTTTTTGGTACGGCCGTCACACACACCGCTTGTAACACAATCCTCTGTGAGACTGACAATTTAACGTATAGTGAATATGAATTTTTAAGAGCAAAAACCAAGGCAACACTTATTCCAAAAAAAAATCTAGTAGAACCGCTTCGACGCAAAAAAGATGCACAAGAAATAGCTTGGCTCAAAAAAGCAGC
>JAGOTR010000011.1:0-16756 GCA_018061685.1 Candidatus Magasanikiibacteriota bacterium | reverse complement strand
GGCTTGTACATAGAAAAAAATTTTGGTGTGCGCATAGAAGATTTACTTGTCATTACCAATGACGGATATGAACTCTTCACCAAGAGCTCAAAAGAATTGACAAGTATTGCATACTAACCTACTCTATGAAGAATACTCGTTTCTTCATGCACCTGTTTTATGGACTTCAGACCAGAACTTATTGACGCACAACATATTGCCCGTGCGGCAGGCGCTATTATTATGGAGTATTACGGCAAAGAGGAATACTCCATATCACACAAAGACGATTCGTCTCCAGTAACCGCAGCAGACCTCGCAGCAAATGACTATATTCTCAAAGAATTATCTGCACGGTACCCCTACCCCATTTTATCTGAAGAAAAAAAAGACGACCTTACTCGATTATCAGCCCCCACTCTTTGGATTGTGGATCCACTCGACGGCACGAAAGATTTTATTCAAAAAACAGGTGAGTTTTCTGTCATGATTGGACTGGCAGAACATGGCAAGCCCATACTTGGGGTGGTGTATAAACCCACGACAAACGAACTCTTTTTTGCAGAAAAAAACAAAGGTGCCTACAAAAAAGTGAATAGCACTACGACACCAGTAACCGTGTCACAAAAAACCGCGATGCCTGACATGTCTGTCGTAGTAAGCCGCTCACACAGAGAGCCCGAATCACAAAAAATTGCAGCCGATATGGGTGTCACCTCATTTTTTCCCTGCGGTAGTGTGGGCTTAAAAATTAGTCTTCTCGTCACACAACAAGCTGATATATATTACTACTTAAGGAGCTACACCAAAGAATGGGACACCTGTGCCCCAGAAATTATTTTACACGAAGCCGGAGGGTGTTTAACCGATACAAAAGGCAATGCTTTGGTGTATAATCAAGAAGATGTGACACGGCCAAATGGTTTAGTTGGGACAAATGGACGTATTCATACAACCATTCTCGATTCTATTCAATTATCACGCAAACAACACGACTAACACACAGACTATGGCAGAAAAAACATATATTGATATTGTTATTGTAGGAGGTGGTTTTGGTGGAGTATATGCATTAAAAGCACTACACAAACATACTCATGGTAAAAACCATATTCGCCTCACACTAATAAATACAACCAATTATTTTTTATTTACTCCCCTATTACACGAAGTTGCAACCGGAGGCATGCGAGCAGATAATATTATAGAACCCCTCCGAAATGTGTTTACCTGCTGCCCACTTACCATTCATGTAGCCAAAGCAGAACATATTTCATTTGAAAAAAAACAAATCACTACCAATTCGGGAATTATTTTTTACGATTATCTTATATTGGCAGCAGGATCACAGACTACTTTTTTCAATACACCAGGCGCAGAAAGCTATGCCTATACCATGAAATCTATTGAAGATGCCCTTCGTTTCCGACAGAGGTGTATTGCCAATATAGAACAAGCCCTCCATGAAAAAGACAGAGAAAAAAGATTGGCATTATTACATGTCGTCATTATTGGTGGGGGCCCAACAGGTGTTGAAATGGCTGCTGAAACCGCGGAACTATTCTTTGATACCATGCCACGATATTATCCAAAAGAGCTGATTGAAGACATGCGTATTACCCTCGTGCAACGCATGGACACACTCTTACCCGGATTTGATGCTCGAGTACAAAAAAAATCCCTCGACATATTAGAAAAAAAAGGTATCACCGTTCTTCGAAATACTGCTGTAGAAAAACTAGAACAAACAACCGTGTACTTGGACACACAACAAACACTTCACACATACCTTCCACTCTGGGTTGCTGGTATCGAAGCGAACACTATTTCAAGCGACAAACACATAGAAAAAAATTCCAAACAATGCTTATGTATAGAAAAAAATATGCGTCTCAACGGACACCACGACGTATTTGTGATTGGCGATATGTCGTATTGTGACGGACAACCGTTCCCCGCTCTGGCCCAAGTAGCTACTCAACAAGGCCGTGCCGTAGCAGAAAATGTTATGGCAACCATACATGGGCGCACGCTCGAAAATATGCATATAAAAATCAAAGGCTCGTTAGTATCACTCGGCCAATGGCGTGCGGCTGGAATGATTGGGCCCGTCTTTATTCACGGAAGAATTGCTTGGTGGATATGGCGAACAGTATATTTGTTCAAGGTTCTTTCTCCGAAAAAACGATTTCAAATTGCAATTGATTGGACCGTGCATTTGTTTTCAAAACGAGATATTTCTGATATATAATACACATCTATGAACATGCGACCAGAAACACGTAAAACAAAAATATTTTTAGATAGCGGCAACCCCGCCGACACCAAAGAAGCTCTCTCTGTTTTAGGATTTTTAGATGGACAAACCACCAACCCAAGCCTGGTTACCAAGCACCCAACGCTCCAACAAAAAATTGCTGAAGGAAAAAAATTATCTTCCGCAGAGATTAATAATTTTTACAAAACAATTATTACAGAAATCAGCACTTTTATTCCAAAAGGATCTGTGTCTATTGAAGTCTATGCCGATGAGTCTACGAGCGCCGAAGAAATGATTGCGCAAGCACGCGAGATGTACACATGGATTCCAAACGCACATATTAAATTCCCTACAACAAAAGGTGGACTTGGTGCCGCCGCGATGGCGATACAAACAGGCATGCGAGTAAACATGACACTTATATTTTCTCCCGAACAAGTGGCTGCTGTGTATGCCGCAACCAAAGGCGCAAAAAAAGGTGATGTATTTGTGTCTCCTTTTGTAGGCCGACTCGACGATATTGGTATAGATGGGATGAACTTCATTCAACAATGCCAAGAACTGTTACACACAGGTGACGGGCATGTAGAAGTACTCGTCGCAAGTGTGCGAAGCATGGATCACTTTTTGTATTCCCTTGCGCTTGGCGTAGACAATATTACCGCCCCATTATCACTTCTGAAAGAATGGGCGGCGGCAGGTATACCAATTCCAGACGCAGAGATGGTATATAATCATGGAGAAAAGAAAGCTCTGCCACCGCTTTCGTGTGATCTCACCAAACCTGTGGATGCATATGATATTACTCATCCACTCACCACAAAAGGCATTGAAAAATTTGTTGCCGATTGGCAAGCACTTATTGGAACATAATGTTTTTCTATGGATAAAAAAGCACTCCCTTTTGTCGGCATATTTGCTGGTATTGGTGTACTCCTGATTGTGGGGGCTATTCTTTTTGGCATACGCCAATACACCTTTATTCAAAAAGCACATCAAACCACAGGCACGGTTATAGGACTCGTAGAAAATAAAAGCCAAGACAGCGGTACTACCTATGCACCTGAATTATCGTATACAGTAAACACGATAGAATATACATTTGTTGCTGGTTTCAGCACCTATCCCCCAAGCCATGCCGTGGGAGACAAAGAACTCATTTATTATGATCCAAAATTCCCAGACCAGGCAAAACTTGGTGGATTTCTTCCCGTCTATCTCGTCTCTTTAATTATGGGAGGAATTGGTCTGGTATTTGTTATCGTTGGAGGATCCATGTTTTTGGTCTATACAAAAAGAAAAAAAGATATTGGCACCCTGTTACAGCAAGGCAACCGTGTGGGTAGTACCGTTACCCGCATACAACAAGATATGGCGTACAATATGAATGGCAAACACCCCTACCGTATCTATACCACCATCACTCCCCCCGGTGAATCAGCCCCACGAGAATTGCATAGTGATATTTTGTGGAAAAACCCAGAACCAGCCGTACAGGTGGGAGGAACCATAGACGTGTATATAGACATGGGAAATACAAAACGATATTATATTGATACGAGGAATTTGCCTAAATAACTACTATTTGTTTATGTCATCCTGAACTTGTTTCAGGATCTATTACTACATAACTGAAATCCTAACATACGTTCGGGATGACAGAGTAACCATACCCTATGAAACACGTCACCATCTACACCAAAAGCTATTGCCCATACTGTCAACGAGCAAAATCACTCCTCAATTCATTGAATATCCCGTACGAAGAAATTGATGTCGAGCACAATGATACACTTCGGCAAGAAGTTATCGCAAAATATAACTGGCAAACTGTTCCACTTATTGTGATTGGCGACGAATGTATCGGTGGGTGCGATGATTTGCACAAGCTCCACGCTGAAAATAAACTCATGGAAAAATTAACAATAAAAAAAGATTAAGATCAAGACTAAGATTGCCATCGTAAGCAATGCACTTAGTCTCAATCTTAATCTCAGTCTTAATATTAGTCTCAATCTTTTTATGATGTCTACAGCAATTCTAAACTTTGCAAAACAATTTGAATACAAACCTACCGTAGAAAACAAACAACATCTCAAAAAGAAAAAACGTATCATTGTTCTCGGCATGGGTGGATCACACTTAGGCGCCGATGTCATTGCTACACTCAAACCCGAAGTACCTCTTACCATACACAGCGATTACGGGCTTCCAGCGCTCTCAAAACAAGATCTAAAAGAATCTTTAATTATCGCAAGTTCCTACTCTGGAAATACCGAAGAAGTGATTGATGGCATGCAATTAGCACTCAAGCAAAAGCTCTCTGTTGCGGTTATTTCTGTTGGAGGGAACATGCTAGAAATCGCAAAACAAAAAAAACTACCCTATGTAGAATTGCCAAATACTGGTATTCAACCACGAAGTGCCTTAGGGTTTAGTGTGATTGGGTTACTTGCGCTTATGGGTGAAACAACCGTATTGAAAGAAGTGCAACAACTTGCAAAAATACTTGCACCTAAAAAATGGGAATCCAAAGGGAAGCAACTGGCAAAGAAATTGGTTGACCGTGTACCGGTTATCTATAGTTCAAAAGCCAACATGGCAGTGGCGTACAACTGGAAAATTAAATTGAATGAAACAGGAAAAATTCCAGCGTTTTACAATGTGGTGCCAGAATTAAACCACAATGAAATGACCGGCTTTGACGTGACAACTTCAAGCGAGCATTTATCAAAACAATTTGTCTTTTTGTTTTTAGAAAACAAGGCTGACAATGCAAAAAATCAACAACGTATGCAAGTCTTGAAAAAATTATATAAAAAGCGTGGACTCGCTGTTGAAAGTATTCCACTTACCGGAACAACAAAAGCGCAAAAAATATTTCAATCGCTTTTGTGGGCAGATTGGACCGCCGTTTCTATTGCAGCACACTACGGATTGGAGTCAGAGCAAGTGCCAATGGTTGAGGAGTTTAAACGCTTGATTAAATAAGGGTGAGAATAAGATTCAAACTAAATAAAAAACAATCCCCATAGAAAGGGATTGTTTTTTATTTTTGCGAAAAGATAATTACTCACCAATCTCAACCTCCTGATACTGACTCACAATTTCCACCCAAATCTTCCCAGCCTTGAGTGCAATCTGTTCTCCACTTTCATCATACCATCGCGTTTTGTCGGTCACATTCTGTTTTTTCCAAATAGCCGGAATAAGATACCCATCTCGTGCCACAGACCCTCTTCCTTCACCAATTGTGTCTATAGCAAGCCGACCCACATTGTCTAAAATAGTTGCGTCGACTTGTTGAATCAACACCGTGTCGGCAACATACGGCGTACCATCTTGATCTTTGTGTGGTCCACGAAACTGTCTCCGTTCGTATTGACGTGTCGTAGAATTAAACTTCCAATCCACATTATACGCACCGCCATAGTTAATACCAAAGGTAAATACACAGCCCGTATCAACACACGCATCGCGAGAAGAAAATTTCCATTGAGAAATCGCTTGTTTTGGTGTGGTGGTCACGCCATATCGCTCATACGCAGACTCCCACAATTCACTTGAGGTATATACATTATGCGGAGCACTTCTGTCTGTCCCGCGCCAGTAATACCAGCCCCGATAAAATTCATTCAGGTCAAACATATTGCGGGCCACAATAGTATCGAGTGCATCGGGTGAGCCACCCACATGCATATACATAGGCGTGCCATACTCAGCAACCCAATCGAGGTAATATGGACGGGCACTGCGAACAGGCCCTACTTTTTGTACCTCATCACCTTTTGGATACAGTGCCAAAAATCGTGGAATTCCACCCTCAACAGGAGATTCGTATACCACCGCAGCAGAGGCAATACCCGACAATGGCTGCGCTTCAATATTATTTTCTACCATTACCGCGACAATATCGGGGTCAACCAAAAAAATACTGTCTTGGCACACACCATCAAGCAGGCGCGGAAATTCACAGTCCACTTGGTCGCTACTATTTTGGAGATGCCCTTGTGGGTCAATCAACGAATCGCCCAATCGTTTACCAGCAAAGGCTTGTGCAAAAAACCATATGAGTAAACAAACACCCACCACCCCCATCACAGCGGCGGCGATGTAAATATATTTGGTACTGTCGTACAGGCTTGATTCGGTTTTTTTTGTTTCAGATTTTTTGGGTTGTTTTTTCATAAATAGTATATAATACACCTATGATACCAAAAAAAAGAGACCAGGAACAGCCTGGCCTCTTTGTATATACAGTATTACGCAGCAGCGTCTTCGCCGTCTTTTGGCTCTTTCTTCTTTACTGCAACTTCAATATCTTCCACACTTCCTACTTTACTTTCTTCACGTGCTTTCAATTGATCTTCAGTAAGTGGAGGTGCTACTTTCACAATCATGAGTTCAGCATCGTCGGTACATACCATTCCTTTTGGCAATGGCAAGTCTTTCACACGAATACTATCATCAAACGTGGCAAGAGTACTTAAATCAACGGTAATGTTGTCAACTAAATCACTTGGCAAACAACGAACGTCAATTGATTCCATACTCTTCATAAGCGTTCCACCTAACTGTTTTTCGGCAGGAGCAACTCCAGAAAAAATTAAACTCAACGTAGCAGTCATTTCTTCTCCCATGGTTACTTGACGAAAATCCACATGAATCATGGCGCCTTTTACCGGTTCAAATTGGGCATCTTGAATCAAAACTTTCATTGATTCTTGCCCAGCGATATTCAAATCAACCAGTGTTGAATCGGTTACTTCTTTATATACTTTTAACAAATCACTTGCAGGAATAGAAAGTGACATTGATTCCATATGAGGTCCGTAGACGATTCCAGGAATCTTACCGGCAGCGCGAACATCTGACGCAGATTCGGTTCTTTTCGTTGCAGCAATAGCAAATGACATAGAATAAATTTATTGACTCAAAAAATGAATAAACTGTTTTTCAGTGGTGTGAAGCATTTCATGAAATGAGAGCACATCATCTTCGCTAATATACGAGGATTCTCGTAACCGGGGCATGTCTTCTTTGGTTAAATCGGTCAGCATGCCAATAGCGCTTGTACCTAATTGATTGGTCATCACAAAAGTCAATACTGCGTGCTGACACCCTTCACACGTCACATGCAACAGCTGTGTACCAGGGAGTTCTTCAATCACGGTCATGTCTTTTTGGGCATATTGCCGCTCACATAATGGACATTGCTTCATGAGCATATATCCATGTTGAGGCTGTGCATTACCGTTTTGGTCACTCTGCTTCATAAAACAAGGGCTAGAATAACAAAAGAAAAGGCTGTTGTCAAGGCGAAATTTACACACCATTCCCATTTGAGACTCGAGAATGAAGGGACTGATCAAAGGGTAAATTTAGAGACAGTATGAGTATAGCACCCAAATTTGCCCCTGACAACCCAAAAAAATTCCTCAAGATTAGGCTCTTTGTGAATTTGATATAGCAATACTTTGCGCAATACCTACCAACATATAGTTAATAATAAGCGACGAGCCCCCATAACTCACAAATGGAAGTGTCACCCCCGTGACGGGCAATAACCCCAAAGCACCACCCATATTAATCACTAATTGAATAAAAAATATAAGTGCAATCCCGCAAGCCGTGTACGAAGAAAAATCATCTCGGGCAAGAGCGGCAATACGAATACAACGCCAAAGCAAGACGCCATAAAGAAACAACAAAATACCCAAACCCACAAAACCTAATTCTTCTCCAATAACAGCAACAATAAAGTCGGTCTGAGCTTCGGGTAAAAAGTGTAATTGACTTTGGGAACCAAATCCTAATCCCCGACCCAATAATCCTCCCGACCCAATGGCAATAAGTGACTGCGTCACATTATACCCAGCGTTCAACGGATCTCGCTCGGGATCTAAAAAAGAAAGAATACGTTCTTTTTGATATGTTTGAAAGAAAAAAAACCAACCCAATGCCGCAACCACAATAACAATAGAAACAAGGATAGCAATATATCTTTTTTTTGCACCACCAAATAATAAAAGCCCAAACCAAATACCCACAAGCACTACGGCCGACCCCAAGTCTGGCTGTAAAAATATTAACACCACATATAATCCCATGGCAACGCCACTTGAAAATAAAAATTCTAATGAATCATACCGTCTGCCCTGCCTACTCATCCACCAGCCAAGTAACACCACCAATCCAAGCTTGGCCAATTCTGCGGGCTGAAAAGAAAAGCCAAAAAAACGAAACCACCCGGTGGTACCACGAACCGTCGTACCAAAAAATAATACGGCAATTAACATGAGCAGCGCACCAATATATATCATGCGAGCTGCCGAAGCATAACGGGTTTTATGTATGCTCGCAGCAATAAAAAAAAATAAACAGCCCAATCCCGCGGCTAATACTTGTGTTGGAAAATAGGTTAATGATTCCCCTCGAGAAAGATCCACACTATAAATAGCGGCTAATCCAAGGGCCGTCAATAGCAGCATGGCAAGAGCCAAAAGCCAATCATATCCAACAAAAAAACGAAACAATTTTGTTGTCATAGAGATAAAATACGGAGAGAAAGTAACCGCACGAAGAAACAGTAGGATTATTCTCCCACAGGAAGATACACGTCAGGATCAAATACATTGACAACTGGTAGAAGCATACTATCATCTACCGACAAAATATCAAGGAATGTCGCAATATCAACACGCCGTGTTTCACCAGCACGAAATTCTTTTTGTGAAAAAGGCAAAATGCCAACCACTCTTCCCGATTGTTTGAGAGAAAGATAAAACACAGGCTCCCAATAACTATATACCGATGCATTCGTCACATCAAAAGAGACCCTACCAGCACCACCACTTTCACTACTACCCGATGGAGTAAATGAAAAATTTTCAAGAGTAAATCGAAGTCGTTCATCCATAAACGTGCGTGGATTTGGAATTCTATGTGCATCAATTCGCTGCCAACGAATATCGTCAATCACTAATGTTGCTTGGGTAGGATACTGTGTTTCACTGTGCCCAAACAACGCAAGCATATCCGTGGTATTCGGCAACAACACTCTCGTCGCACTGAGTGTTTCTTTACTTCCTCCATAGGTATATCGAAAATTCACCACAGCAGCAAATGATGTATTTGCATTTGTCACCTCTGTCACAAAATCATACTTTCCTTCACTACTATTAAAAATGTTACTCGTACCAAACACCAAGGGCTGTGCGCTATAGCTGGGTTGGATCAACGTATAATCTTGAGCACCAGAGAGATGTGTGGAAAGCAATCGATTATCATTCCAATACCCAAACAATGCATAGTCACCCCACACAAATATGCCAATCCCAATCGTAATAACATTCCAAGTCACAAGTATACCAATAACGAGCCGACGCAATAGTAATTTATGTCGCACATACCACATGCCACGTTTAAAATCACTCGTCGACAAATCACCAGATGGGTCGATATATTGTGACAATTTTGATCCTGATTTTACCATAGCGGCAAGACAGCTAATAGGATAAACGGCTAACAGATACAGGCATAGCCTCTATACAAATAATTTTTATTATTCATGTATTTTAATAGTATACACAAAAAAATGCCAAAAAAACAGTGCTTGTTTTGTTTGTATTGCTATGCTACAATAGCGTCGCTTATATGTTGCTACGTGCCGAAAGTAGAGCGCACATAACAACAATTATTTTCCTGATTGTCTTGTTTCTATGGCAGTAAAAAAACCAACAGAAAATTCATCGTATAGTGCAAAAAATATTACCGTACTCGAAGGGCTTGAGGCCGTCCGGAAGCGCCCTGGTATGTATATTGGTTCTACCGGAACACACGGCTTACACCACATGATTTGGGAAGTGGTCGACAACTCGTTTGACGAAGCAATGGCAGGTCATTGTACCTCAATTGTTATAGAACTCTTACCCGACCATTGGATTTCTGTCACCGACGATGGTCGTGGTATTCCAGTCGACATTCATCCAAAGAAAAAAATTAGTGCTCTTGAATTGGTACTTACCACCCTCCACGCTGGAGGAAAATTTGGTGACGAAGGATATAAAGTATCGGGTGGGTTGCACGGGGTAGGTGTATCGGTGGTCAACGCCCTTTCCACCCACGTCAAAGCAGAGGTCCATCGAGAAGGAAAAATTTGGGTGCAAGAATATAAATTAGGAAAAGCCCAAGCAAAAGTAACATCTATTGGCACTACCAAAAAACGCGGAACCACCATTCAATTCCGACCAGATGCCAGCATTTTTGAAACCATTAATTTTTCTTGGAACACCATTATTGAACATTTACGACAACAAGCATACCTCAACAAAGGCGTGCATATTACCATTGTTGACAAGCGATCCGAAGAAGAAAAAACAACCGATACCTCAGCAGCGAATTTTCCTGAGCATACCTATCAATTTTATTTTGAAGGCGGTATTGGCAGCTATGTCACCCACATTAACAAAAATAAAGAACCAAAACACGACACCATTTTTTACATGGAAAAAAAGGTGGACAATATTTCAATGGAAATTGCATTGCAATATACCGATGACTACAACGAATCACTCCACCCATTCGCCAACAACATCACAAACCCCGAAGGTGGTATGCACGTATCTGGTTTTCGCACAGCACTCACGAGAACACTAAACACCTATGCCAGAAACAAAAAAATTCTCAAAGACAAAGACGCAAATTTGTCGGGTGAAGATGTTCGTGAAGGGTTGACCGCCATTATTTCGGTTAAAATTCCCGAACCACAATTTGAAGGGCAAACCAAAGGAAAATTAGGAAACCCTGAAGTAAAACCGGCAGTCGAAACACTGTTTGGTGATGCCTTCATGATTTTTTTGGAAGAACATCCAAAAGATGCAGAAGGCATTATTGGCAAATGTTTGTTAGCTGCCCGCGCACGCAATGCCGCGCGCGTTGCTCGTGACGCAGTCCTCCGAAAAGGAGCGCTCGAAGGATTTACCTTGCCAGGGAAGCTGGCCGATTGTTCCAGTCGCAATGCAGAAAATTCTGAACTCTATATTGTAGAGGGAGACTCTGCTGGCGGATCTGCCAAACAAGGGAGAGATCGTGAAACGCAAGCTATTTTGCCACTCCGTGGAAAAGTGTTAAACGTAGAGCGTGCCCGTATTGATAAAATTTTGGGAAACACCGAACTTAAATCCCTTATTATTGCCATGGGTACCAACATTGGAGAATTATTTGATATTGGCAAACTCCGCTACCACAAAATTGTCATTATGACCGATGCTGACGTGGACGGATCGCATATTCGCACCTTACTCCTTACCTTATTTTTTAGATACTTCCCCGACCTTATTAACGGCGGCTATATCTATATCGCACAACCACCGTTGTACAGTATTAAAAAAGGCAAAGAAATGACCTGGCTGTATACGGGCGAAGATTTGGATATATACAAAAAAAATCATGGTATTACAGACGCAGAATTAGAAGTTGCCGAACAAGACTCCGAATCCGAAGCTGCAGCAGAAGAACCACAAACAAAAGCAGCAAAAAAAGATGCTGATAAAAAACAAAGTAATAAACTCAACATTCAACGATATAAAGGTTTGGGAGAAATGAACCCCGACCAATTGTGGGAAACAACCATGAACCCGGCGACTCGCTTTATGAAGCAAGTAACGATTGAAGACGCAGAAAAAGCAAGTGAAGTATTTGACATTCTCATGGGCAGTGAAGTTGCCCCTCGCAAAAAATTTATTCAAACCCATGCGAAGAGTGTACAAAATTTAGATATATAACCCTTTCAAAAAAAACCCGCCGAAGAGGCGGGTTTTTTATTTTCATGAAAGAACAATCTATGGATTGTTTTTTGTAAAGTATATATAGCAGAATACCGTATTTAGTATTGACAAATTCATTTTTCCTGTTCATAGTGGCTGGGTCTGTCCATGTCGGACAGAAGAGAGAAAGGAATTTGTATGTCTTTACCTAGTGTGACGGAACTCGAAGATTGTCTCCGGAGCCAATCCGGACGATTCTTCGCAAAAGTAACCGGAGACATGTGGGTACCCATTCTGATTGGGCACCCAGAGGAGAAGGACACTCTCCCCTGGATGCTCGAGTACAAATGGGCAACCCCAGAGGCAGACTTGGTACTCCGCATGATGGGAAAACATATCCCTGAGTGGGAGATGAACAGCATCCACACTGGCCAAAACAAACATCTGGCCACGCTCACGGTCAATCCGCGGGAACATCGGCAGGTCACAGTGGAAATTTCATGCGGGTACAACTACTATGCCCGCACCTTTGGACACTCCGGATCCAATTGGACACTCCGGATCCAAGGTGATCATCGTTCTCACCCGACCCTGAGAAGAGCCTCCCTCGTGGGAGTCCGTTCCATGCGCGAGGTCCCCCTTCCCAACGGCACTCAGAGACAATACGAATCTGAGTGCCTTCCCCAAAATATCATCCCATACGCCAAATACTAATGCGAAGGAGAATCTTTGTCTGATCAAATAACAATTAACTGTTAACGGTTAAAGGTTAACAGTCACCGTTCACTTATCCCCTTTCTATCATCTTGACAAATTCACCTCTTCGCCCTATACTCAACAGTAGAAATGGCCAAAGGCCTTTTTTAAATACGAAAAAAATTATTATTAGTATGAAATACCTCATCCAGCTCAAAGACTACTTCCGCGACGCAATCAGTGAAATGAAAAAAGTAACATGGCCAACCAAAAAGCAAGTGAAATTCTTTTCACTCTTGGTTATTGGCATGAGTGTGGGTGTTGCCATTTTCTTTGGCATCCTCGACTACGTCTTAAATTTGGGATTAGAAGCAATTATTTAAATTTTAGTTATGGCCAAGCAAACCCAAGACCTCGGTCGCCGCTGGTATGTGCTTCACACATACAGTGGATACGAGGAAAATGTAAAGAAAAATTTAGAACAACGCATTGAAACATTTGACATGGATACCAAAATTTTTCATGTACTTGTTCCAAAAGAAAAGAAAATTAAAATCAAAAACGGAAAACGACAAACAACAGAAGATAAAATTTTTCCTGGATACGTACTCGTAGAAATGATCGTCACCGATGACTCATGGTATGTTGTTCGCAACACCCCAAACGTGACTGGTTTCGTCGGGTCTGGTGTTACACCAACTCCCATTGACGCAAAAGAAATGGAAGCCCTCCAAAAACGAATGGGCGTGATCGATCCAACACACAAAATTGATGTATTGGTAAACGATACCGTACAAATTATCGACGGACCATTTAAAAACTTTGAAGGAAAAGTGAATGCCGTTGATGAAACCCGTGGCAAAATTAAAGTATTGGTCAGTATGTTTGGCCGTGAAACACCGGTTGAACTTGATGCACTCCAAGTCAAAAAAATGTAATTACCCTAGTTGATATGTCATCCTGAACTTGTTTCAGGATCTCATAAAATAAATTACAGATCCTGAAACAAGTTCAGGATGACACCTAACAACATATCACTATTGAAACAGGTAAGCCCATCTCAATGAGCCTGGTCGGATTCTCCGACGCTTCTCAAGCTCATAGGATGGACTTATATACAACGGAATGAGTGGTGACAACCCCCATTTCACATAAATCGTATTACTATGGCAAAAAAACTTGTTACCCAAATCAAATTACAAATTACCGGGGGTGCTGCCAACCCAGCGCCACCAGTTGGACCAGCATTAGGACAACACGGATTAAATATCCAAGACTTCTGTACGCAATTCAATAACGCTACAGCAGACAAGCGTGGTGAAGTTGTACCCGTTATTATCAACGTGTACGAAGACAGAACCTTTGACTTCATCATGAAAGTGGCGCCTGCAAGCACCTTGATTATGAAAGCAGCTGGTATCAAAAAAGGTGCAGCCAATCCACTCAAAGATAAAGTAGGCACCATTACCAAAGCACAATTACAAGAAATTGCAGAAATGAAAATGCCCGATTTGAATGCCACCAATATCGACGCCGCAATGAAAATTATTGCAGGCACGGCAAAACAAATGGGAGTGCATATTCAATAAAAAACAAACAACACAACCGACTCGCCTTTTTAGGCGAGTTTTGTTATACTAGTGTGTATACCGTTGTTTGTGATCAACGTCGCACATATTTTTATTTGTCTATGGCACCAAAAACAAAAAAGCCTATTGCGAGTTTTTATTTGACGCTTACCCCGCATCTTGGCGAGTACCTTAAACAACGATTAAAATCATACGATGTTCGTATTTCAGGGCAGCACCTTGATACAGATGATATAGACAGAGATACCGAAATTTTAGGCGTCTTTGTAGATTCCCCTATTACAGACGCACTCATAAAACAATTACCAAAACTCAAACTCATTGTGACTCTTTCAACTGGCTACGATCACATTGATATAAAAGCAGCAAAAAAAAGAAATATTCCCGTATGCAATGTGCCACATTATGGCGAACATACCGTGGCAGAATTTACCATTGGTCTTATTTTGGCACTATCTCGAAAATTATTTCAAGGCGTCAAACGAGTCAAAGAAGGTGGCTTTGATTACCACGATCTTCGCGGATTTGACCTCAAAGGAAAAACCGTTGGTATTATTGGGGCAGGCCATATTGGCCTTCATGTTATGGAAATTCTTTCTGGTTTTGGGGTGCATATGATTGCCTACGATCCATTCCCTAAAAAAGAATTAGCCGAGCAGTATCATTTTTCTTATGTGAGTTTACCAACGCTTATAAAAAATTCAGATATTATTTCACTTCACGCACCACTCACCCCAAGTACCCGCCATATTATTAATAAAAAAGTAGTCCAAAAAATGAAACCGGGGGTGAGCATTATTAACACCAGCCGTGGTGGATTAGTACAATCAGAAAGTATTGTGTGGGGATTAGAGCAAGGCATTATTTCTGGCGCAGCACTTGATGTGTTAGACGGTGAAGATTTATTAAAAGAACGAACGGCAATTGAGTACAGTGCACTTTCTCCAAAAGACATGCGCACCATTCTTATGAATGAGGCATTAATTGCACACCCAAATACCATCGTCACACCGCACAATGCATTTAACAGCCAAGAGGCAGTACAACGCATAATTGACACCACGATCGACACTATTTTTGCAGCAGAACGTGGCACACTCCAATATGATGTTACCTAACAAAACACAACTCACGCGATCAATTCTATTTCTCTCTACACTCTGTGCGGTCTTGTTTGTGAGTGGTTGTGGCACAAAAACACAAACGACAGATACCTCTCCCTCATCAACACCCCAAATCATTGATGACAGCGTTGTTATAGAAACAACTCCAGACCAACAAGCCTATATTTTATGTACACAAACAGGCAATGACATTCGTATTCGGTTTGATAGTAGTCGAAATAAACGAGTCATCGAATGTGTGTTTGATAATGGGTCAACGTGCCTAGCAAGTGATCTGTTAGCCGAAACCTGTGAAAAAGGAATCCCTATTGAATCATACCCAGCCCTCTCTCTTTCGGGAAATCACCTTGACCCCACGGTTCCCCGTTTTTGTGACTCTGTTGCCGCACCGGTTTGTGGAACAAACGGTAATACCTACACCAATCGATGTATTGCCGAAAGTTTACGCGTGAGTGTGCAAGCAGAAGGATCGTGCCCAAATATAGAACCAGATTCCAATGTATTAGGCATTCCAAATGGCAACGCCGTCACGGTGGTAAATAACGGACAACCGATTTCTTCTGGCGGGGGAGGTGCGCAACCCACCTCCATATCAAACGACGTCTTCACAGGTGGGCAGCAAGCACCAGTCCTCCCTAATACCCCACAACAGCCCGCCAACCCCAATGCATTACCAAGCTGGCTCAACGCATCACTTTCGTTACTCGATACAGACCCAACCAATAGCCAAGCCTTTGTGGAACGATGTACTATTGCCGGAACACAGTACTATTTACAAGTAGAACGGTGCCCTCGCTGCTTTAGCATGTTGTATACGTCCGCAGGCAGCATTCAATGCTACCCACATAACGATATTACCTCTTCTTGCCCTCGAGGCTTTTCATACGGCTCACGCGGGGCACAATGTACCGTGATTTGGAAAAATTCTTAACACCAACACTCCCTTGACAAAAAGCGTTTTTTTTCGTAGTATATTGACACTTTATACGTGGGACCTTGACCACTCAAGGGATATTACCACGGGCAGGACATATGTACCTGTCACAACTACCCTTTGTATGGGAAAAAGAATGGAAGAACTCAAAAAAAAGATAGACCAAACCAAAACGTACTCTATCGAAGAAGCAATCGCGTTGGTAAAACAAACCAGCACGGTAAAATTTGACGCTTCTGTTGAAGTGCATGTACGCCTTGGCATTGACCCACAAAAAGGCGATCAACAAATTCGCTCCACCGTGAGCCTGCCACATGGCACCGGAAAAACAAAACGTATTGCCGCATTCGTAGGACCAAACGACGAAAAAGCAGCTAAAGCTGCCGGAGCCGACTTCGTATTTGGTG
>JAGOTR010000042.1 GCA_018061685.1 Candidatus Magasanikiibacteriota bacterium | reverse complement strand
CGCTTTCATCTGAACGATTTGTTCTTTCAGTCAATTCTGTTTGCCCTCAAGAAAAACAAGAAGCTATTCAAAAAGCATCCCCAGACTCTCTTCGCATAGGCGACACAGCTGTTGCTGTACAGTATGCGTATACGCAAGCGAAAGATGAATTTGTTGTCACCCTCGATTGTACGCAGGTTCCTCATGCAAGATTATTTGAAGTTATTTCTCAATTAGAGGAAATCGCTATTCGCAAGCAAATTTCTGTGATGCATACGAGCGATGCACTTGTTGTTGTTGCACCCCTCAAAGATGTTGGTGCAGAGGATATTAAATCACTCAAACGTATTGCCGCAACATATGAACGGCGATGGTTATTTGACGCAAGCCACAGTAAAGAAATTCACCCACTCCAGATTGAACGGCTCACTCAAGAAGGTTTCCCCGACATCACAGCACTTGCTGGAGAATACCCCTCACTGCCATATGGGACGACGTCTACGGGAGAAACACTTGCCTCTACTGCGGGGATAGCTATTGTTCAAAAAGGATCCTCGGACCTTGATGTGCAATTTGTTGTCCGTTATTTTGCTACCGAAGACGAAGCGTTAGAGAGTCACATACAGGCAGAAGAATTGTTTGAAAGAAAAAAAACTGATTTGGCTGCGCATGAAAAAGCAAAAGAAATGAAAAAAGCACTCAATGCAAAAATACAACCATTACAAACACTTCTCGATAAATTATTAATCAAAGAAAGAGACCTTGAATTAGCAGAAGAAGGTGCTGGAACCTGGCATGATTTTGGGTTTGATTCTTTAAAAAGAAGATTAGAATCTTTGCAGTCTGAGTTACAGTACAGAGAACAGTCCATATCCAACTTTTCTTCTATTGCAAATGCATTGGACACGCTCGAAAAAGATGTGTATAAAGCTGAATCAGCATTGTATAAAAAGCAGGGTATTCCCGTACCAAATAGAGATGCAGTGACCGTTGATCCCGCCCTTCGTGAGGCAAAATACTTTACTCCCGAAGTGCGTGCGCTATTTCAAGAGAGTCTTAATCGGATTACCGCGATTATGGACTATATGGAATCAGAGGCAGATTTTGAGGCTGCTCCTACGGCGTCTGGTGTTGGCAAATTAAAACCAACAGCACAAGACCCGCGCGCACGTGGAAAAGCGGCTCATGTGGCCGCTCCCAGAGCCAGACCAAAAGAATCTTTTGGCACAGCAACTCAGCGTCAAGAATTAGCAAAAAGATGTACTAAAAATAGGATTGCCTTAGAAGAGTTAAAAGATACGCTTGGTACGGAAACAAAAATAGAAAGATTCCGTGACCGCCTGACGGCATTAGAGAATAAAGTAAAAAGAGAATCAACAGAATTTTTTGACTCTCTTATTTCTGGTTACACGAGTAATTGGTTTGACACATTTCGATCGGAATGGGAGAGGGCAGAATATGTTGTTGATAGATATATTCGAGAATATGAGTCAACGCTCACTGGCGATCAAAAGAAAAAAAGAAAAAACATACTCATGAGTGAGTTACAGAGAAAATTGAGTGACCACGTAGCCACATATATGGCGGGAAATACGGTTGATAAAGAAGAGCTCCTTCTCGATATTGTGACTCAGTAGTCATATAAAAAAACATCCTTGTGATACATATCATTCAAGGATGTTTTTTTATTTTTTTGTAAAACTGTTTAATCCGCCTTCACCCTCCGGGTTACGGACGGACGAGAAATTATACAATCCTCAGCAGCTTGCTAAGAAATAAGAGTCGAGAACTTACTTTGGAATTTGATAGCATTTAACCAAACGTAAACGCATACGCACGAATACCAGCCTCTACCTCAAGCTTCATCGTATGCGCACCCGCGGTTTCATTATCAATGAGTCGATACAATTGTTCATTTTCTATTTCTGCTTTCCCGTTTTGTACATGCTCTCCGGCAATCGACTGCGGAAGGAGTGTATCATCCTGAAATACACGAAGTATTTTTTTATTATCCGCATCCATGACCAAAAATACTTTATCCGCTGAATAGCGATAGATAATCGTTGCGTTGTCCGACACGGCTTCGGCATATTCACCCGTAATTTTCCATGTACCAACTAAATAGAGTTGATTGGCAGCAATTGTTTTTGGTTCTATAAATGTGACCACATCATCGACTTGTGATACGGCAACGCCAAGATTTTTATTTCGAAAATAGCCAAAATATGTTTCGGGGCTCCCAACTGACCCACGAGATACGGTTTCAACATTGTCTGGTGTGGCAAACGTTTCATCGAGAATTCCTGGTTCTGCCATGGCTTCTTTTCTTTTTTCTAACAGAGTACGAATCACTTGTTCTGTTTCTTCGTACGCTCCTTCACCAATATGGTCATACACAATATTGCCATTGATATCAATGAGATATTTGCGGGGCCAATAATTATTTCCATAGGCTTTCCATGTGCCATAGCCATTATCTAACACGAGTGGAAATGTTAACCCAAATTCTTTTGCAGCGTCTTCTACATTTTCTTTTTTATGTTCAAACGCAAATTCTGGCGTGTGAATACCAATAATCATGAGGCCATCATCTTCGTATTGTTTGTGCCAGGCATTCAAGTAGGGAAATGTGCGTTGACAGTTTATGCAGCTATACGTCATAAAGTCGAGCAAAATAACTTTTTTGCCAATATAGTCTGAAAGCAAAAATGGTTCACTATTCACAAATCCTGCAGGGTTGGTAATTTCTTGGTATCGTGGATACACAATTTTTTCTGCAGTACTTGCTGTATTTTCCGTATCCATCATAGGCGCTTGTTGAATCAGCTGTTGTTCTATTTTTGTAATATCAAAAAATCCTTGTTCAAGTACACATGCTTGTAATTTTTTATCTGATCCGGTGATAATAAATATACCCACGACGATAAACAATATACCAAGTCCTCGTTTAAACCAGCCCTTTGGGTTGGATACGCCTGCTAATTTACTGGTTATTTTTTTCCCTAAAAATCCAACCAGCATAAGCATGAGAGATAATCCCACTGCATACGCCGTTAAATACAACACACCTTTTGCATAACTTTGTGGTAAGACGGTTGCTAAAATCAAAAAATAGGTAGGGCTGCAACTCGAAAAAATTGGGCCAAGAGAAAAACCAACGAATATGTCACCTAATATACCTTTACGTTGACTACTCACGCCAAGCCACTTGTTTGAGGTGTTCCCGAGTTTTAATTTGGCAGAGAGTGCTTCCCAAAGAGTAGGGAAGAGTGCGGTAATACCAAAAAGTATAATAATACCACCAGAAATATAGCCCCACGTTTTTGGTGGCACGTTAATAAACGCCGTGCTTGCTTTTAACAAGAGCGTAAACACAATCACGGCCACGGCAAGTGATGCGCTTACAATAAGCGGTCTATATTTGTGACCACCTTGGCTTGATCTGCCAATCACAATGGGGAGGAGTGGCAGAATACAAGGTGCGAGTACCGTTAATACACCGGCAGCAAAAGAAAGGAAAAGAAGTGTCATAAGGGTATTATTGTATTTGTGTAAGAATACTTTGAAGAGTATTGCCACCACTCCATTTTTTTATGAGGTTCCCTTGTGCATCAACGTGCACAAAGGTGTGTTGGTAGGTTACGCCGTATTTCTTTTTTAATTCTGTGTATGTGTCGTAATCGGTTTGAAGAATGACGACGCCGTTTGGAATACGTGTGTTGTTTGCTTGGATATCTTTATGTGCGGCAATGCACGTTGGGCACCATGGCGCATGAAAAAATAATATAACGTTGTTGTCTTCTGCCAAAGCAATTTTTTCCGGTGCATATACTTCGTATGATCCGGCTACTTGCTTTTGGTTTTCGGTATTTGCTTCGTTGGTTTCAGTTTTTTTCATCATGGGGTCTTCCGCTGGTTTTGTGGGTGTGGCTGATTTTTCGGCTGGCACCATCATTTCGTCTGTGGGTGTATCTTGCTTGTTCATGTCGACGGTAGGTGCAACTTCTGGTGGTGGAGTTGGTGCAAATATATTACATCCAGCACCAATAAAAACGAGGAGTGAGAGTGAAAGCGTGCCTTGTACCAAGATGTTTGTTTTGTATTTCATAGGGGTATAAAAATAAGTAAATAATAAACTAAATAGAAGGAGCTTGCCCGGCGAAGCTGGAGCGTAGCGGAAGCGTAGACGGGGATTATTTTTTTCTTTCTGCCCACATAATGCCGGCTAATTTTGTAAGCACCATGGCACCAAGTGCAAGCACGAGCCATGCGTCTACGGTATGGTGATAACTTTGCACGACAATACCGATCACAATAATAAGTGCACCAGCTAAAAATGCATATTTTCCTGCCAATAGGCTATGCAATTGTTCGCGTTCGTCACGTGCCTGTTCTTTCCATACAAATACAGAAAATATTCCCACACATACCAAGAGTGCAAGTGATAGGGTCATGTGGAGCATGTTTGGCATAAGTATATTGCCAGGGTTCAAGGTGCAAAAAAGCAAGAGTAAAATAGTAGCACCTAACAAAAGAGACGGTTTATGATTCATAATAAAAAATAGCTTCAATAGAAGTAGAAAAGAATAAAGCAATATCAAGTGCCAGTGTAACCGATGGCGTGTAGTTTCCTTTTTCAATAGCAATAATCGTTTGTCGTGTCACACCCAAGGCATCGGCTAATTCTTGTTGCGTCATATTTTTTTTGCTGCGGAGTGTATACACCGTATTTTGTAATAATTTTTTCATATAGAGTGAGTATATATTGAGGAAAAAAACATGTCAAGTTTGCTTTACATTTTTCATGATATGATATTGACAAAAATGAAAAAATGTACTAGGGTGAGGTACTTCTTTCCCGTGGTGGGATTGATGTATGCCTTACGAGGCAGAAAGGATGTGCCGTATGGAAACGGCAAAAAATATCATTGTGCTGATCATTTTTTCGGTGCTTGCGTTCGGGATCCTCGCCGTCTATGCTGTCCCTATCTATCGGGGGTGGCAGGTGGGCGGCCCCCCGGTGCAGGGCAACG
>JAGOTR010000041.1 GCA_018061685.1 Candidatus Magasanikiibacteriota bacterium | reverse complement strand
TTGTCAAGACCATGTTTTTTGTTTAGTTTTTGTCGTCTGTCTTTTTATTGACAAAAGAATACGAACATCGTACCGTAGAGAGAGTATACGTGTAATTTTTTTTTATGAAACATGCCATTTATTTTTTGGTCGGATTCAGTTTGTTTGTACTCAGTGGTTGCGGAAGAGCGACTACGCCAGAACAGGTAGATTCACACGTTGCGGTGCCACTTGAAGACGGCGCAGGGAGTGAAGCAAATGCGTTACCGGTAGGGTATTTGGGAGACACAGAATCTATTACGCTTGATGTCGATAGACGTATTATTGTGCCTGTTATTGGTACTTCAGAAAAACAAATCACCGAGGGGGGAGTGCGATGGATATTTGGTGGCATTGAAGGAACAATTCTTCGCGAATACGTGATGCAACTCCAAACCCGAGACGCACCCGGCTGTGTAAATGGAGAAAAAAAACCAGTGGGAAATACGGATTGGTATGTGCTCTCGCTTGAAGAAGGTGCCGCGGGGTCTATTTACACCACTACACAATACACGCAAGAGTCTGCGCCCGGCGAATGGTGTTTACAATTTGACTGTATAAGACGTATTCAAAATGTGGTGTCGGAAGATGAACTGTTGACGAGCTATCCAGATGAGTTAATTGTGAGCCAGTGTGAAGCCTTTTTGCGTGGTGTTCGTGTTGAAGCATCATAAGGTACAATAAAAAAATCAGTGGTGACAACGAACACTGATTTTTTCTCCCTCACAAATATAGTAACGCAACTGAGTTGCTTTTGTAAAGAGTCGCCTGTGGATAATATGAAAGATGATCTTGCGTCTTTATACAAAAAAAGCACTCATGAGAGTGCTTTTTACTAGTGTAGAATTTTTATTCTGATTTTTTTTCTGCCTGTTCGCCATTCAGGTTTTGATCTTTCTCTCTATATTGTTTTTGTGCGACTCGAGCGGCAATGCCCTCGGCATGCTGTTTTGCTTTTTGTGCGGCAATGTATACATACTCTTCAATTTTTTCTACGGTCACTGGTTTGCCACGCATGCGTAATTTGTCACTGACGGTTTTTGCCTCTGGCATGGTAATCCACAAAATAATATAGGCCAAAATGCCCCAGCCCCAAAACAACGTAGCAATCACAAACAGGACGCGCACAATAACAACGTCGATACCAAAATAAATCGAGAGTCCACTCGCGACACCGGCAAACACAGAATGTTCTGCATCGCGGTATAATTTTTTTTCTGATTTTTCTTCTTCGCCTGTTGATTCTTGTTGTGGCGGGGGAGTAGGTGTTTCCATGTTTTTTTCAACCGTATAACTTTCGGGTGTTCCCATTTGAGTAATAAGTTCTTGAATTTGTTGTATATCAACAGATTGATTCGGATGAAGAATTCTTTTTTGAATATGTTCGGCCATTGCGGTTTCAACATCCGCAATAATTTCTTGCTTATCGGGATTGTTACTTAAGTTATTGGCAACGGCTTCAAGGTAGGTTTGGAGTGTTACATATGCATCTTCTTCAAATGCATACACACGTCCGCCAAGGGTGGCATTAATGACTTTTTTCATAGGATTGAATAAGAGTAGATAATGTTGATGAAAGCGATTCCCACGAGGTGCGAAGTTCTCTGATTAATTCGTGGCCTTTTGGTGTGAGTATATAATATTTTCTGGGTGGGCCACCAAATGATTCTTGCCATTCGTAGTTGACCAACCCATCACGCTTGAGGCGGCTTAAGAGGGGGTAGAGCGTGCCTTCGACGACCAAGAGATCTGCTCGTTTAAGAGCCTCTAATATGTCGGCCGCATAAAGTGAGCCGCGTGCAATAACGAGCAGGGTACAAAATTCTAAAATTCCTTTGCGCATTTGGGCTTTTGTATTTTCTATTTTTTTATCCATAGGGGATAGAAGAGAATGATAGTGCAACTATAACACAAGGTAGTATGCTATGCAAGGTAATTAAGGCTAAGTTATACACAGAAAATTTAGCCTGTCACTTCGAGCGACGAGCCCTCAGGCGAGAAGTCGAGAAGTTCAGGATCAATTTAAAATAAGATTCTGAACTCCTCGACTCCGCTTCCTGCCTGCCGGCAGGCTGGCGCTCCGCTCGGAGTGACAGACTTCAGATAGCAAAAAAGCCACTCATATGAATGGCTTTTTTTTGATTATTTATTTACACCACCCGTTTAATAATTTCTTCTTCAGAATATCGCACTTTTGGCGCTTCGGCATATTTATCTTCACTTGAGCGGAACCCGAGTGAGAGGTATGCGCGAGCAGAGTAGCCGTCGGCAGGAATGTTAAGAATTTCGTTAATCTTTTGTACATCAAATCCTTCCATAGGGCAGGCGTCAACCTGCATTTGTGCTGCAGCAGACAATCCAAATCCAAGAGCAATATAACTTTGGCGTGCACACCAACTGTCGCGATCTGCTTCACTTATGTTCATCACACTGCCCATCATCATATCTTGATAGGCTTGCACCTCTTCTTGCGATTGTCCACGTGTTTTTTTTATGTTTTCTACAAAGCGAGTAATATCTTCTTCGCCAATGCCAATGCGTGATGCCACTACAATAAAGCGCGATGCATCGGTGACTTGTGATTGGCCCCATGATGCGTCACGGAGTTGCATGCGAACGTCTGGATTTTCTACAAGGTAGAGTTTGTATGGTTGGATTCCAAATGATGTTGGGGCTAAGCGCATGGCTTCGAGCACTGTGTGGAGTTGTTCGTCTGTTAACTTTTTGGTTGGGTCAAATTGTTTCGTGGCGTAGCGCCACATGAGGTTTTCGATGTAGGTATTCATACAAGAAAATATATGTGAATGAGGATTGTGAGTATATATGTTTTTGTAGCGATGTACAAGTATTAGTCACTAAATTGCTGCAGGGATTCTTTAAACGCTACATATGCATCACGATATGTTTCATATGCCGTTTCATCTGTATATTTTATGCCAAAGACATGATGGAACTGACCCTCAGTTCTTTGTATGGAAACAAATGATCGGTAGTATGTATTATTTTTGTCACGGAGTGTTGTCCATGTAATGGTTTGTTCATATTTTCCACTGCCTACTTCCTTCGTTTCTGTTTTCGTGCTTACTACTTCTTCGTTCGGAGCTGTCGTCAGATAATTTTTTGGATCTCCACCCCAGAGTGGTGAATACACAAAAAATTCTACTTTTTTATCTGGCGAGAGAAAATATGCTTCGTCTGTTTGGTAATACTGTCTTTTGTTATACACAACATATTCTGTTGGTGTGGCACTAAAGTTGGCTGGGTATTCAACCAAAAAATACCATCCATGATATTCTTTTACCCCTTGTGGAAGGTCTGACGTATGCGGAAGTACGTTCGGATTTGGGTCATTCATGATTTTATTTTGGTTTTGTGGAAGTGGTTCAACAAGTTTTCTTTCTGGATTCACGATAACCCGTTGATCGGCAAAATCGTTCACTGATGGAGACTGGGTAATTTGTTGGCAGCCGAAGCCCAAGAATATGCACAATAGAGGAATAAAAATATATGATTTTTGCATAGTTTGTATGTTTAAAATAAAGTGTCTTTTCTCTCTTAAAGAATACCTGTTTTAGGGGATATATGCAATTTTTTAGATAGATTAAAAAGTTATCAACAAGACAGTGCTTGAGTATACCGTTACGTCATGGTTTATAGTAAAAAGTGAGAATAAGACTAAGAATGAGATTGATATTTTTTTAGTCTTACTCTCAATCTTATTCTTATTCTTATTCTCACTCTCAACCTTATGACTTACACTATTCAACAACTCGCTAGCCTTGCTGGGGTGACGAAACGAACCTTGCACCATTATGATGCTATTGGCTTACTTGAGCCTGCCTCTGTTCAAAAAAATGGATATCGGGTGTATGGGCAAAAAGAAGTGGAGCGGTTGCTGCAAATTCTTTTTTTTCGGGAACTGGAATTTTCGCTTGAAGAAATACAGCGAATTATATCGTCGAAATATTATGATCCAACTCAAGCATTAGAAGATCAAAAGCAATTACTGTTACTCAAACAAAAAAGAATAAAAACATTAATTCATACCATTGATACAAGAATAAAACATATGAACAATGACACAACACAAAAACAAGATGAGGTATTTGACTCATTTGATACGAGTGAATTTGATGCGTACAAAGAAGAAGCAAAACAACGTTGGGGCCATACAGAGGCATGGAAGCAGTCGCAAGAACGTACCAAGCATTGGACCAAAAAAGAGTATGCTCGAGTAAAAGAAGAGGGCGAGGTATTAATGCGACAAATTGTGGCGGTGATGGATAAGGGTGCCGCTGATCCAGAGGTGCAAGCGTTGATTCATGTGCACTACAACAGTTTGCGTGAATTTTATGATCCAAATATTAGCATGTATAGGGGCTTAGGGCAGATGTATGTGGATGATCCACGGTTTACGGCGTACTTTGAAAAGTTTGCGCAGGGGTTGGCGGTATTTATGAAGGATGCAATTTTTGTGTATTGTGATCTTCATGACTAATTTAAAATAAAAAATTCTCTTAAATAGAGAATAATGTGTATGGGAGTGGCAGGGTGTCTTTGTGCTTTCACAAAGACACCCTGCCGTGTAGTCCTGGTCGCCTTACTGCGAACGGCGCCAGTCGCTGTAGGCCGCCGCCAAGCCATTGAAGATCTTGTCCAGGCGTGTTCCGAAGTTGAAATACATGGGCTTGTCCGCCGTGATGTACACGACGAACTCTTGTTCCATCAGTGTGTCCACTGCTCCATTCCCGAGGAGCTGGCGCAGCTATTTGGGGGGAATGGGCAAGAGGTCGCCCACGAATTTGATCTCTTCCGTATTCATGCGACGATGAATATCCGCAGAGAGATCGTCAAAGACCTCGCTGAGGGGGCGCTTCATGATTTCGAGAACACCTTGCAACGTCATTGTTGCTGTCCTTTCTTATCGCGTGGGTTGGAAACGCGATTTGAAAGACACTAGCGGATATTTGGGTAATTGTCAAGGGGTACTATAAGTATTTCTTGCTTGTATGATAAAAAAATAGGGGATAATTGTGAAAAAA
>JAGOTR010000040.1 GCA_018061685.1 Candidatus Magasanikiibacteriota bacterium | reverse complement strand
ATGGAATTGGTTGATATGACGGATTCAATTGATTTAGTATCCACCGGTGGGGGAGCGATGCTGGAGTATTTGTCGGGAAAGAAGTTGCCGGGGATTGTGGCGGTGCAAACGAAATAGTTGCATTGTCATTCCCGTGAAAACGGGAATCCACTCATTCACATATATTGTGGATTCCCGCTTTCGCAGGAATGACAGGCTCCACAACTTTTTTTATTTGTGCTATACTTTTACATATATATTGCTCATCTATTTTTAACATACACGTATGCCTGTCAAAACTTCTCGAGCTCGTCTTAAAAAAGACGATGAACAAATGTCTTCAATGCAGCCTATAACACCTCTGCATGAATCGGGTTGCTGTTCCGATGATTCTTATGAAACAAAAGAATCCGATGGTAGTGTGTTTGGTAGAAAAATTTTGTGGACCTTAGTAGGTATTTTATTGGTCTATGCTATTTTTTTCTTAGGCACATTGATTAGAAATAATTTGCAAGAACATCGCTATATTGGCTACGCCGAAAAACAAGAAAGAACTATTACCGTAGAAGCACAAGGAAAAGTAATTGTAACACCCGACCTTGCTATGACCACCATGGGTGTGACAACTGATGCACCTACTGTTGCTGAAGCGCAAGAAAAAAATACCGGGATTATGAATCAATTGATGACGGCAGTAAAAGAATTAGGCGTTGCATCAGAAGACATACAAACAATCAATTATACTATTTACCCAAAATACGATTATACCGAAGCTGGGCAAGTATTGTTAGGATATGAAGTGAGTCAACAAGTGCGCGTTAAAATTCGCAATTTAGAAACAGCAAATGACATTTTGGGAATTGCGGGAAAAGTAGGTGCCAATAATGTTGGTGGACTTGAATTTACCATTGACGATAAAGAAGTATATTTGGCAGAAGCGCGAGAAAAAGCCTTACTGGCACTACAAGAAAAAGCAAAAACTCTCTCACAAAAATTAGGTGTTCGTATTGCGTCGCTCGTTGCCTATGATGAATATGAGAGTGGTGCCCAAAGTCCTTACCCTATATATAAAGAAGCAGCGTTTGGTATGGGTGGCGACGTAGCAGCAAACCCAGCCCTCGAAGCTGGAAGCAATGAAGTTGTTATGACTGTTCGTGCAGTTTTAGAAATTCGATAAACAATGGATAGTAGTATATTTATGAAGCAACACTCTATTATTACAGACGTAACCGCAAGAGAGATACTTGATTCTCGTGGAAATCCTACCGTTGAGGCTCGGGTTGTTTTGGCCGATGGTTCTATCGGAATTGCTGGTGTACCTAGTGGTGCTTCTACGGGCACTCATGAAGCAGTAGAACTTCGTGATGGAGCCAAACGGTATGGCGGAAAAGGTGTGCTTACCGCTGTGAAACGGGTGAATACGGTAATTGCAAAAGCACTTATTGGCAAAGATGCACTTCTCCAAAGAGATATTGATGCCATTATGTTGGCGTTAGATGGCACACCAAACAAAAAAAATTTGGGAGCAAATGCCATTTTGGCCGTGTCGCTTGCTACTGCTCGTGCAGCGGCAACTTCTTCACACATGCCTCTTTATGCATACCTTCGAAAAGCGTTTAGCCTCAAAGAAAAAGGGTGGCGCTTTCCGATTGCAGGTATGAACGTTATTAATGGGGGAAGGCATGCAGACAATAATTTGTCGATTCAGGAATTTATGATTATGCCCATGCATAAACAATTTTCTGAACGCGTTCGCATGGGATCACAAATTTTTCATTCCCTTGCGCAAATTTTACATAAAAAAAGATTAAGCACCGGCGTCGGTGATGAGGGTGGTTTTGCCCCTGATTTGTTAAATAATGAGCATGCTTTGAAGCTATTAGTGCAAGCTATTCAAGATGCCGGCTTTACTCCGGGCAAAAACGTGTATCTTGCGATTGATATCGCGGCATCAGAATTTTATCGCAAAGGCAAGTATTATTTTATGAGTCATACCGAAGCATCTTCGGCAGATAAAATGATACGCGTGCTTGCATCGTGGGTAAAAAAATATCCGATTATTTCTGTCGAAGATCCGTTGGCAGAAGATGATTGGGATAATTGGAAAATATTAACCAAACAAATGGGAAAAAATTTGGCTATTGTGGGTGATGATTTATTTGTCACCAACCCAAAACGAATTCAACAGGGTATTGATATGGATGTTGCGAATACTGTGCTTATTAAAGTGAATCAAATTGGGAGTTTATCTGAAACCATGGATGCTATTTATTTGGCTAAAAAACATGGATATAAAATTTTTATTTCACACCGATCAGGTGAAACTGCCGATACGTTTATTGCCGATTTATCTGTGGCCGTGAATGCTGACTTTATAAAATGCGGCTCCATGTCACGCTCAGAACGGGTAGAAAAGTATAACCGACTCATGTGGATTGAAAAAGAAGTAGCGAAAAAGTAGGTTTACATTTTACTTCTAAAAAACCGCTTTTGCGGTTTTTTTATATCTGGGTAGGTTTTTTTTGATAGGGGCTTCGGCGGGCGGGTGCGAAGCTGAAGCAGGATTGAAAAAAAACTCACTTTTTGCTATACTTGCGTGTATATGATGAGAGCGTCGTCTTCCTCAAAACAACAAAAAACAGCACTTCCGCCCACGTTGCTTTTTATTTTAGATGGCTTTGGGCTTGGAGACCTGGAACACACAGGAAATGCGATTACTCCCAAAACAGCGCCTCATATTTTTGGCTACATGAAAAAATTTCCTTCAACGACATTGGCCGCACATGGCAAAGCCGTGGGGCTTTTTGATGGTCAAGAAGGGAATTCCGAAGCAGGGCATTTTACTATTGGTGCTGGGCGAATTGTGCCACAAGATTTGGTTACTATTTCGGATGCAATTATTGACGGAACATTTTTTAAAAACGAAGCATTCAAACAAGGCCTATTGCACGCACAAGAACACGGCAGTGCGGTGCATATTATGGGGTTACTGACCGATAGTCAAAGTGCACATGCACACCCCGATCATGTGTATGCATTGCTTAAATTATGTCGCACCTATAAACAAAAAAAAGTATACCTTCATCTATTTACCGATGGGCGAGATTCTTCACCACACGCGGCTATTACGTATTTACGGCTTTTACGAAAACACATGAAAGATCATGAAAAAATTGTGAGCATTGTTGGCCGTTTTTATGCCATGGACAGAAATAAATTATGGGAACGAACAGAGCAAGCCTATACATTGTTAGTGCAAGGCAAAGGACGCTGTACCGCCGAAAGCCCCGAAGAAGCAATTACCCAAGCCTATAACAGAGGAGAAACTGATGAATATATTTGTCCTACATCGATTATCGAAAAAGGGAAAAAGCCAGTGACGATTCAAGATACCGATGTGATATTCTTTTTTAATGCAAGAAGTGATAGAGCACGGCAATTGACCAAAGCATTTGTACAAAAAACATTTGAAGCCAGTAACGGTGGGGGATTTAAAAGAAAAAAACGACTCAAAGATATTAAATTTATTGCCATGACCGACTTTGGCCCTGATTTGCCAGACGTGCTCACAGCATATCCAAGCCCCGATATTCCCAACTGTTTGGCAAAAGCCATTGGCGAAGCACGCACGCAATTGTTTATTTCTGAAACCGAAAAGTACGCTCATGTCACGTACTTTATGAATGGAGGATTCCCTGCGCCAATTAACGGAGAAAAAAGAGAACTCATTACTTCAAGCGGTCATTATTCTTATGCAGAAAAACCTGAAATGATGACCAAACAGGTGGTAACAAAAGTGATTGGATACATACAAAAAAAACAATACGATTTTATTTGTATTAATTTTCCGAATGCCGATATGGTGGGGCACACAGGAAATTTTGAAGCGGCAAAAAAAGCCGTCGCAACCTTAGACAAAGAAATTGCACGACTCGTCAAAGTAGTATTGGCACGCGGTGGCGATATTATTTTGACAGCAGATCACGGCAATGCCGAAGAAATGCTTGACCCCAATACAGGAGAAATGCTTACTGAACATACCACGAATCCGGTCCCTTGTATTCTCATAAGCAAAAGACTGCAGCATGTGCGACTTCGAAAAAAAGGAACGCTTATCGATATTGCGCCAACTATTTTAAAAATGATTGATGTGCCGAAACCGAAGGAAATGAAGGGAAAGAGTCTTTATTAAAAATATGCAGATATGAAACCACTAGTCCTCGCTATCTGTGACGGTTGGGGTGTTGCACCGCCAAATGAAGGCAATGCAATTACCTTGGCAAACACGCCCAATTTTGATCGGTATATACAAGAATATCCGGTCATGACACTCTATGCTTCTGGAAATGAAGTGGGTTTAAGTTTTGGTGAAATGGGAAATTCTGAAGTGGGTCATTTAAACATTGGGGCGGGGCGGGTATACTACCAAACATTCCCTCGGATTAATAAAGCCATTACCGATGGATCATTTTTTCAAAATCAAGCACTGCTTACTGCCATGCATCATGCACGCAACAATAAAACTGCTTTGCATTTGATTGGGATTGTGAGTGGGGGAAATGTGCATGGGAGTGACGATCATTGTCACCGGCTGCTTGAAATGGCAAAACAAGAAGGATTAAAAAAAGTATTTGTGCACGTGATTCTCGATGGTCGTGATGCCAAGTTTGATAGTGGCAAAAATTTTGTATCGCAATTAGAACAAAAAATGAAGGAATTAAAGGTAGGTCAAATTGCGAGTGTGTCGGGAAGATTTTTTGCACTCGATCGTGATAATCGCTGGGATCGGGTAGAAAAAGCCTACAAGGCAATGGCACTTGGTATTGGTGATGCGTATGCAAAAGATGCCCTGTCTGCCATAGAAGCGTCGTATGCAGAGCAAGTGTATGATGAAGAATTTGTTCCAACCGTGATAGGAAAAGAAGGAAAACCTGTGGCGCCTATAACCTCCGGAGATGGTGTTATCTTTTTTAATTTTCGACCTGATCGTGCGCGCGAACTGACACAGGCATTTGTGTTGCCTTCATTTCCAAAATTTGAACGAACGTATATTGAAAATATAGCATTTGTCACCATGACAGAGTATGAAAAAGAATTACCAGTCACTGCGGTAGCATTTCCACCAGAAGTGGTGCAAAATTGTTTGGCAGAAGTGTTAAGTAACGCGGGCTTGAAGCAATTTCATATTGCCGAAACAGAAAAGTATGCACATATTACGTTTTTCTTAAATGGCACTGTGGAAGATCCGTTCCCTGGGGAAGATCGATCTATTATTCCTTCACCCAAAGTATCGTCATACGACCAAGCACCAGAAATGTCTGCCGCAGAAATTAGTAAAGAAGTGGTGAAAGCCATTGAGGCCGAGACGTATGATGTGATATTGCTTAATTTTGCCAATGCCGA
>JAGOTR010000039.1 GCA_018061685.1 Candidatus Magasanikiibacteriota bacterium | reverse complement strand
TGCTTCAACCGCTTCTCAAGCACGCTCCCCACCCGAGATAATTGTGAGACCGATGTAGATAATTGCATAGCCTCTCTATTCTAACACTGGCTCAAAACAAAAAAAAGAGACCCCTCGGCCTCTTCAAGACAACAATCAATTATTCGCGCTGCGCAACGAGACGGCGGGAATGAATACCATCTTTCGTGGCGTAAAATCCTCCCTCCGGTCGGATCACGCCACTGCCTCAAAACGGCTACCGCCGTTTTTCGTTGTGCACTCGCTAAGAATCGAACTTAGATTGCCAGTTCCGCAAACTGGCGTCCTATCCATTGAACGACGAGTGCTTTTTAAATAAGCGAAAAAAGTATATCGTAGAAAAAAAAATCCGTCAACTCTGAAATTGACGAACCTACCCCATGTATCAAACAAGTTAACTGTTAATTGTTAACTGTTAATAGTTACCTAATGTATCTGCCAATTCCTAGCAAACTGCTCAGAAAGCGGTTCTTTCTCTTTTTCCAAATCTTCTGTCAAATAAATAGACAATGTCGATCGAACCAGCAGCGGATTCATAGTATCAATAGGAATTTGCACACTAGGGCGATACACACTTTGAAAATCAAAATACAGTGACTTTACCTCTGGCGGCTGATAAATAATATAAAAATTCCGTATTTCTTTATACGAATAAAATCGAGAACCAATAATAATTCCCAAATCCGTAATACTAAATAATACATCTTTTGGTGCTTGCACACTTTGCAGATACAAAATAATTGCCGCCAACAATATAATCAAAGAAAATAAAAAATTTCCACTCAATAATCCATAGACAACAAGCACAGTACCAAGTATACCCATCACAACAAACCATCGCTTAGTGCGAGGATGTTCTTCATATTCTTTCATGGACCATTGGTGCAAAATATCACCAACGAGAGTGGATTCGGTTACTTGTTCTGGCATATACACTTAAATTTAAGTACTCGGCTACACCTTCAAATACTCAATATAATTTTTTTATCATTTCAGTTTACCCGTCCGTAGCCCTCAGGCGTAGGCGGGTTCTGGCATAGAATATATTTTTATATACATCAGTATATCACACATCTCATAAGGTACCAAAAACCCCCCTCCCGTTGCATCACAAGCTATTTTCCCGTATACTACGAAAGTATACTATTTTCTCTTAACACAAGCAAAAATGCCTGCTAGTATGCGACCAACGCCAGTCAATTTTTTAGAAAGAGAAACCGAAGCAATACCGCAACCAAAAACACGGATTCTTTTTTTTATAGGTCTATTAGTATTTGTATTAATCGGCATTGGCGGGTGTATTCGATTGATCACCAAGCCAATCAGCCCCACAGACCCCACACAATATGATCCCATTACCCTCGAACCTAAACATCCGTCCGGATTTATTGGCAAAATAAAACAATACGTTTTTGGCACAGAACCAGAATTAGAAGGAGAAAAAAAAGACCGCATCAACATGCTCTTACTTGGCCAAGGCGGGCCTGGGCATGATGGGCCATTTTTAACCGATACCATTATTTTGTTAAGTGTAAAACCATCAACAAAACAAATTGGATTTGTCTCGATTCCTCGTGACATGAGTGTCTCAATTCCAGGAGTTGGTATACGAAAAATAAATTATGCCAATGCCCATGCCGAGGCAAAAGAACCGGGAAGCGGCCCTATTTTTACCAAAAAAATTATTGAAGACACATTTGATATAGATATTCACTATTACGCACGCGTTGATTTTAAAGCGTTTGAAGAAATTATTGATGAAGTAAATGGCGTTCGTATCGATGTAGAGCGATCATTTGTAGATAGAGAATACCCTGCCCCCAACCATTTATACCAAACCGTTTCTTTTCAAAAAGGCGTTCAAAATATGGATGGAGAAACTGCATTAACCTTTGCCCGATCGAGACATGGGAACAATGGCGAAGGATCTGATTTTGCCCGTTCCAAACGGCAACAAAAAATTCTGTTAGCATTAAAAGAAAAAGTACTCTCATTTGCCACTCTTTCAAACCCGGTAAAAATCAATGGGATACTGACATCACTTCAAAATCATGTGGTCACCAATATGACCTTGCCTGACGTGATTACCTTTTTACGGATGGGAAAAGACCTCAACACAGAGCAAATTCACACACTTACATTAGATACAGCCATTGACGGATACCTCAAAAACGGGTACAGTCCCGACGGTGCATTCATTCTAGAGCCGGTCAGCGGGAACTTTGACGCCATAGGGCAAGCAATTGAACACATTTTTGAACAGACTACAGAAGTAGCCAAAGTACCCGAACAAACAGCACCCAAAGAAAACACCACCTCACTCGCCGCGATTGCAGAACCCAAAGAACAAGAAGAAGCCCCTGCCACAATTGAAATTTTGAATGCAACATGGCAAGCGGGCAAGGCGGCAAGAGTAAAGCAAGAAGTAGAAACAAAGGGATTCTTTGTTGGCAACATAGGGAATACGGAAACGCGCCCAATTGCCACAAGCGGCATTTATATACTCAAGCCCGATGGATTCCAAAAACAAGCAGAAGCATTATCTCTTGCGCTTGATATTCCACTGAAACAAACAATTCCTCAAGGCGAAGGCGCCACATCAACCACCCATATTTTAGTTATTTTAGGCGAAGATTTTCAAGAATAATATGAAACAAACACACACAACCCACCCACATATTCCTACCATTGCATTGGTTGGGCGTGTGAATGTTGGTAAATCAACTCTCTTTAACAAATTAATTGAAGAGCAAAAAGCATTAGTCTCTTCTATTCCAGGAACCACACGTACGAATAACGAAGGTATTATTGTCTGGCGTGGAAAAGAAATCCGGGTGATTGATACGGGCGGTCTTTCGTTTGAAGCAGGAGTTCCATTAGAAGAAGACATTATCAAACAATCAGAACGGGCGATGAAACAAGCCGATGTTATTTTATTTATCACCGATGGGCAAGTGGGCGTGCTGCCACAAGAAAAAACATTAGCCAAACGCATGCGAAGAATTAGTGTGAAACCCGTGTTGCTGGTTGCAAATAAAGTAGATACCACTCGTATTGCAAAACAACTGACCGAACCAGAATGGTACAAATTAGGGTTAGGCGAACCATTTCCTATTTCTTCCGTGAGTGGCAGAAATGTGGGTGACTTACTTGATACGATTTTTGAATTACTCGAAACACATGCCACTCCCCCAACCGATGCGGTACACGAAGAAGAGGAAGGCATTGATGCACCCATACAAATAAGTATTATCGGCAAACCGAACGTAGGAAAATCATCATTGTTTAATAAAATTATTGGTGAAGAAAAAGTGATTGTAAACGAAATGGCACATACCACTCGAGAGCCATTTGATACCCTCGTTGAATACACACCCGAAGATGGTGAAGAAGCAGACGAAGAATCAACCGAGGCGACAGAAGAAACTGTCACAGAAAAAAAATCATATTCTATCAATTTTATAGATACCGCAGGTATTCGAAGAAAAGCAAAAGTGTCAGGATCGTTAGAACGCCAAGGGATTACCAAAAGTATTACATCACTTGAAGAATCTGATCTTATTTTATTTGTTATCGATGGATCAGAAACCATTTCAACCCAAGACATGCAGCTCGGGGGTCTTATTGAACGCCGGTCCAAAAGTGTAATTATTATTGTGAATAAATGGGACTTGGCAGAAGACAATAGCGACACCAAAAGAAATGAAGTCAAAAAAATGGTCTATTCATATTTTCCTCATCTTGATTTTGCCGATATTTTATTTGTCAGTGGCAAAACCGGATATGGCGTACAAAAATTATTTCCAAAAATTATCCAAATTTGGAAAGCACGACACATTAGTATTCCTCGCCAAGTATTAAAAAAGTTTTTACAAAAAGTAACTAAAGAACATCGCCCAGCTCGTGGCAAAGGAACACGACATCCAGAATTGTTTGGCTTAGAGCAAATTAACAGTGCCCCACCCGTGTTTGAATTGGTGGTCAAATACCGTACCTCCCTCCACAGATCCTACATTAACTATCTTGAAAACAAACTTCGCGAAGAATATGGTTTTCAAGGTACCCCAATTGTGATAAAGTTAACCAAGGCGAAACGCTTATTGTAATTTTTCACAGTCAGAGTTTCGTTTATCCTTGCATATGAAACTCATTATTGGTCTTGGCAATCCAGGCAAACAGTACGAAAAAACACGTCACAACGTGGGTTTTATGGTACTTGATGCACTCCACGATGAGTGGCAACGCGACGGAATTTCTGCCTGGGAAACAAGTAAAAAATTTAATGCCCTTGTGTGTGGCATCACCGTGCAGGGAGAAAAAATTATTTTGGCCAAGCCGTTAACGTTTATGAATCACTCGGGAGAAGCTGTGTCCCTCTTGGCACATTACTATAAAATACCCAGTCGCGATATTATTGTGGTGCATGACGAAAAAGACATTCCCTTGGGGACCATAAAAGTACAACGCAATCGCGGTGATGCTGGCCACAATGGTATTAAATCTATTATTACCTGTATTGGAACAAAAGACTTTAACCGAATCCGTGTGGGGGTAGCGAGTAAAGATGAAAAAAAAATGCAAGACACACCAACATTTGTATTAGGAAAATTTGGCCTACTCGAAAAAAAACTTGCACAACAATCGATTCAATCAACCATACCAGAAGTAAAAAAATTACTGATTCCGGGTGCCGTAGCACAAGAGGGCGATTCAAACTAACACATCTGTATTTATTTATAGGAGGGATATATGAAGGCAGACATTCTTTTCAGTTATTTTCCAAAAATAACATTCCAACGGTATAAAAAATTAGTAGCCGAGGCTGGGTCACTCGACGCCGCGTGGCAAGGAAATAAAAACATATTTTTGGCTGCCGGGTGGCAACCCGAACTCGTCGATGAATTTTTTGCGTGGAAAAAAACCGTGAATACAAAAAAACTTGATGAGATATTACGCCAAGAACATATCACCGCCATTCCCTATGGCGACGAGCACTATCCAACACTGTTACAAGAATTATACGATCCCCCACTCTGCTTATTTGTACGCGGGACACTCCCGACACACACAAACACAACCGTAGGAGTCGTTGGCACCCGTGCCTACACACCCTATGGCAAACAAGTGGTAGACGCCTATATTCCTCCATTGGTCGAAGCAGGTGCCTGCATTGTGAGTGGATTAGCCATTGGCATTGATTCTCTTGCGCATAAAAAAACACTAGATCATGGCGGTGTGACTCTTGGTGTGTTAGGAAGTGGGGTAAACAAAACCCATGTGTTTCCAAAAGAAAATAGCCGATTAGGTGAAGACATTATTGCACAGGGCGGTGCACTCATATCAGAATATCCACCATATACACTCCCCACGGTCTATTCATTTCCCAAACGAAATAGAATTATTGCAGGGTTATCGCGTGCCACACTCATTATTGAAGCCGGAGAAAAATCGGG
>JAGOTR010000001.1:46487-71357 GCA_018061685.1 Candidatus Magasanikiibacteriota bacterium | reverse complement strand
TGTGCATCGCGACTGGAAATGGTAGCCATGTACTGACCGAACGCCCGAATCCACTTATGGATATGCGTCCGGCCGACGAAGGGCAGTGGGGCCGCATCGAGGTGTGTGATGAGCGCGGTGAGGAACCTCACAATCTCTTCACACACTGCGCGCCAGCCATAGCGGTTGGCGAGCTGACGGAGTTCTGAGCTGGTGTTGAACCAGCTGCGGATGAGGGTGAACATGTCGTTCACAGGCGCTCTCCCCCCGTGCACTGGGGGCACGGGAATGGAATAGTGGTTGTTGGAAAAAGCCAGAGAACGGCTGTTCTCCAGCCAGAAATGCCCGTCTCACTTGCCCTGTTTTTTTAGGCACTCATTATAGATCAGACACGGGATAGAAATACCACTAGGAGAGACTACACACATTACGATTCAAACTGTACAAAATCTCTGCGTCCCATACATTGGGTGGACGCGTACCCTGCGCAATATATATTTTTTTGTTGGGTGCGCAACGCCCTCTTTATTGTATTTTTATTATTTTTTTAATGAACGAACTGCACAGAATATCATAAAAATTGAACCTTGTCAACCCCTCGCTCTTCTGCTATTCTACCCACAGAATTGACTTTATATTTCTATGAGCGGACACAGTAAATGGCACAAAATACAGCATGCCAAAGGCAAAACAGATAAAGCTCGAAGTAGCATGTTTACCAAGCTCCTCCGGTCTATTAGTGTTACGGCTGAGCAGGGTACCGACCCCGATATGAACTTTGCCCTTCGCCTTGCGGTAGAAAAAGCCAAGGCAGCCAACGTCCCAAAAGACAATATTACTCGTGCCATTTTACGAGGCAGCGGACAAGATAAAGATGCGAGTATTTTTGAATCAATACTCTACGAAGGTTTTGGCCCTGGTGGGGTTGCTATTTTGGTTGATGCATTTACCGATAATAAAAACAGAGCTATTGCCGAAGTAAAATTAGCGTTTTCTAAACATGGCGGATCTGTTGGGGGGCCGGGCAGTGTGCAATGGCAATTTTCACACCTTGGGGTGGTACGATTTTTTACCCCCGTCACCACAGTTGCCAATTGGGACGAAATAGAATTAGCCCTTATTGACGCCGGGGTGTTAGACATTCGTGCCGATGAAGAGGAAGGAGAATTATTATGCCCCATCGACAAGCTGCAAGCGGTTTTAGAGGTCGTTACAGCAGCAGGACTTACTCCAGACCAATATGGGCTTGAGTGGGTTCCGAAAGAAACCGTGTCTATTGCAACAGAAATTCAAGAACAATTAGATGGACTTCGAAATGCCTTAGAAGAACTCGATGATGTACGAGATATGTATACCAATGCCGAGTAGTGTTTATATTTTTATTTAGGTACTCGTATGAAACGTGTTCTTGGCATTGACCCAGGCTATGGTAGAGTAGGCTGGGGGGTAATAGAAGGTGAACGAAATAGTTGGAAGCACGTAGCACATGGGTGTATTGAAACCAGTGCAAAAGATTCTTTTTTGGTACGTCTCAATACTATTTATACTGATCTCACCAAATTAATTGCACTCTACCAACCTCAAGCGTCAGGAGTAGAACAATTGTTTTTTGCCAAAAATGCCAAAACCGCTATTGATGTTGCCCAAGCTCGGGGCGTTATATTGCTCACGCTCCTGCAGGCAAAATTACCCATACAAGAATTTACCCCGCTTCAAGTAAAGCAAGCGCTCACGGGCTACGGAAAAGCAGAAAAGCAACAAGTACAAAAAATGGTTGCCATGACGCTTGCTTGCAACACACTCTCAAATCAAGATGATGCGCTTGATGCATTGGCAGTCGCAATTACTGCTGGGGTTAGTGTTAACTTTTAACAATTAACAGTTAACAATTAACTTTTTTTTATCAATTTTATTGGCTGTATAGAGCTAAAAATAGGGGTTTTTTATTGACAAAAAAAAGGCTCTATGATAGAGTCTTCACGTTATTCTTTTTCCTAATTCATTAGGAAATCGGACCGTAGAGGACATGCCCACTATGTGCCCGATAACTTTTTTGCATGCTATGTTAAGTAAAAAAAAGAAACAAAGTGTCATTAAAAAATATCAAGTACATACCGGTGACACCGGTTCAACCGAAGTACAAATTGCCATTCTCTCAACCGAGATTGATGAGCTTGCAGAGCATTTAAAAATGCATCACAAAGATCATTCATCTCGCCGAGGGCTCTTACGCAAAGTAGGAGAACGACGACGATTGCTTCGCTACTTGAAAAAAGAAAATGCCGCTTCTTACGAAGAATTGGTGATCAAATTAAAATTAAAGCAAGCAAAACCATTACTTCACGCAAGTGCAGTAAAAGAAGATGAAGAAGAATTAGAAGACGTTGTCATTGAAGAATAGTACGTGTTAAAACCATCCGTGAAAATCGGGTGGTTTTTTTTTGGGTAATATGCGGATATACGGATAATCCAGATTTACGGATAATTTTGATGTATCACTCAGAACGACCGAAGGGAGTCGAGGAGTTCAGAATCATCAGTGCACTAGAGATACTGAACTCCCCTTTGACTTGGCTCTGGGCAGGCTTCGACTTCAGTCGGATGGTGCCTCCTTCCGCTCGGAGTGACATATACAAATTAACCACATCCGTAAATCTGGATTATCCGTATATCCGCATATCCCCACAGATTGACAACAACCCCGCTTTCTGCTATACTAAGCCTAGCTTTTCTCTTCTATGTTATTAAAAAAGAATCAAAAAAATCCTTTAAAACACCCCGATCAACGCGTGGGTGTATTTATTGATGTTCAAAATTTATATTACAGTGCCAAAAATCTTTTTGGTCAAAAAGTAAATTTTGGCGCAATTGTCGACGAGGCTGTGGGCAACAGAAAACTTATTCGGGCCATTGCCTATGTGGTACGCACAGAGTCAAACGACGAAACTCCATTTTTTGAAGCCCTGTATAATTTGGGTATTGAAACACGTGAAAAAGATTTACAGGTTTATCAAAGCGGATTTAAAAAAGCTGATTGGGATGTAGGGTTAACCGTGGATGCTATTCGATTGGCGCCGAGCTTGGATGCTGTTGTGCTCGTATCTGGAGATGGAGATTACGTGCCACTCGTAGAGTATTTACAAAAAAGTACTGGCAAACAAGTAGAAGTGGTTGCCTTTGGAGAAACTGCTTCGGGTCGATTAATTGATTCTTCGGACGATTTTATTGACCTCAGTGCTGCAAAAAACCGTTTTTTGTTGCCAGGCTTGTCGGATTCGCCAAAAAAATATACCACAAAAAGAACGCCTCGTGCAGCAGCATAAGTTGATTTTTTTCTTTCTTTCGCAACCCTTTGTTGTGAAAGAATAAAGAAACCAATTTATTTATTTTGTCTGGTATGTGGTCTTGAAACACCTAGATCTTTTCTCTTGTGAGAGGTCTATCGCTTCATGATCACTGCCAACAGCTCAGTGTTCAAACACATATGCTCAACATAAAAAAGTGGAGTACCACCTGGGGTGGTCGAGAACTTACTATTGAAGTAGGCCGTTTTGCGCTCCAAGCAACGCAAGCCTGTACCGTTCGCTATGGCGATACTGTTATTATGGCAACGGTTGTTCAAAGTGAAACTATTCGTGAGGGATTAGATTATTTTCCACTCATGGTGAGTTTTGAAGAAAAATTATCAGCCGCAGGAAAAATTAAAGGATCTCGTTTTATGAAACGAGAAGGCCGACCAAGTGATGAATCTATTTTGGCAGGCCGATTGATTGATCGCGCTATTCGTCCATTATTTGACGATTCACTTCGCTTTGATATTCAAATTTTGTTAACGCCATTAAGTATTGATGGAGAAAATGATGCATCGATTACCGCGATGGTTGCTGCAAGTGCTGTGCTTGCATTGTCTCCTATCCCATGGGCTGGCCCTATTGCCGGTGCTCGTATTGGGAGAAAAAATGGTGAATTTGTATTAAACATTACCGCTCCAGAAATTAACGGAGACACGCCGAGTGATTTTGATGTGGTGGTTGCAGGAACACCAGATAAGTTGGTGATGGTAGAAGCCGCTGGAACAGAAGTGTCCGAAGAAGTAATGCTTGAAGCAATGCAATGGGGATGTGCTGCACTCAAACCAGTGATTGACCTTATCACTCAAGCACAAAAAGAATTGGGCGTAGTAAAATATGAACTTGCTGTTCCTCTTGAAGTGCCACCATCCGTACAAGCGGGCAAAGCTGTTGAAGCGTTTGTTGCCAGTGTTGCTGACACCATGATTTTTAACAGTGCAAAAGTGTCTCGCAAAGAACGGAACGACATGATTGCTGAAATTAAAAAAGCAGCCAAACAAGATTTGATTGATAAAGGATTTGACGAAGCCGTGTATGCAGGAGCACTTGGACAAATAAAATTATTTGTTTCACAAGAAATAAGTAAACGTATTTTAGAAAAGGGAGAACGGTTAGACAAACGTGGTCTTGAAGAAATTCGTGAATTGATTGTTGATATTGATTTGCTTCCTCGTGTGCACGGATCTGCTATGTTTATGCGTGGCGATACGCAAGTACTTTCTACGGTAACCTTGGGTGCCCCTGGCGACAAGCAAACGCTCGACACCATGGAAGAAGAAGGGGAAAAACGATACATGCATCACTACAACGATGCACCGTTTACCTATGGAGAAGCTGGCCCTATGCGTGGACCAAGTCGCCGTGCCATTGGGCATGGGGCATTGGCCGAACGAGCACTGTTGCCTGTGTTACCACTTGAATCATCTTTCCCATACACTATGCGTGTGGTGTCTGAAGTTTTGGGATCAAACGGATCGAGTTCAATGGCGTCAACCTGCGCATCCACCTTAGCGCTTATGGCGGCAGGTGTGCCAATTACCAAACCTGTTGCGGGTATTGCCATGGGGTTAGCCACCAACGAACAAACAGGTGCATGGAAAGTATTAACTGACTTGCAAGATGTAGAAGACGGCCCTGGTGGCATGGATTTTAAAATTACTGGTACCCGAACTGGCGTTACCGCTATTCAAATGGATACCAAAACAAAAGGACTTTCATGGGACATTGTGAAACAAACATTAGCCCAAGCAAGGAAAGCACGTGGTGTTATTTTAGACACCATGCAAGCGCTTATTGCCGAGCCTCGTGCAGAACTGTCACCATACGCACCACGTATTACGACAATTACCATTGATCCAGAAAAAATTGGTGAAGTTATTGGCCCAGGTGGAAAAACCATTAAGAAAATTATTGAAGAAACTGGAGTTGATATTGATATTGAACAAGATGGTCGCGTACTCATTACCGCGGTTGACGGAAAAGCCATGGCGCGTGCAGTTGAATTGGTGGAGCAAATTGTAAAAGAAGTCAAAGCCGACGAAGTGTATGAAGGAAAAGTGGTACGTCTCGAAGACTTTGGTGCATTTGTGAATATTTTGCCAAATAAAGATGGACTCGTGCATGTAAGTGAAGTTGCATGGGCACGCACGAATAAGCCAAGTGATGTATTAAAAATTGGTGACACCGTGACGGTAAAGGTAAAAGAAATTGATAATTTAGGTCGTGTGAATTTATCTATCAAGGCACTCTTGCCTCGACCAGAAGGATTTGTGGATGAACCACCACGCCCTCCAAGATCATTTGACAATCGTGGTGGAGACCACCGCGGTGGCGATCGTGGCGGACGCCCACAACGAAAGCCATTCTTTAAACGAGATAACTAATACTCCCTTCAAAAAGCTCCGATAGTCTCGGAGCTTTTTTATTTTTTCAATATGCTACATCCTGAGTTGCTTGCGTTGGCAAATTAGGCTACACTAGTCATATATTATTCTGTTTGTGTTTTTGCGTATGAAATCAGTTATTTTTTCGGGAATTCAACCCACAGGAAATATTCACTTAGGAAATTATTTAGGGGCACTTGCCAATTGGGTAACGCTACAAAACAGTGGTGACTACATGTGTTATTTTTCTATTGTTGATTATCACGCCTTAACCGGTGAAAGGACAGCAGAAGAACGATATGCACAAATCATGGTGACGGCTGCAGAATTATTAGCACTTGGTATTGATCCAGAAAAGTCTGTATTTTTTGTGCAATCACATGTGAGAGCACATACGGAATTAGCGTGGATTTTTCAGTCTGTTACACCCATGGCCGAATTGGAACGCATGACTCAATACAAAGACAAATCACAGCAACAGGCAAAAAATATTAATGTAGGATTATTTACGTACCCCGTACTCCAAGCTGCGGATATTTTGCTATATCACGGGACACATGTGCCGGTAGGTGAAGATCAAAAACAACATATTGAACTGACGCGTGATACGGCACGATGGTTTAATAATAAATACGGCAATTATTTTCCAGAAACAAACGTGCTGCTTACCAACATGCCTCGAGTAAAAAGTTTACTCGAACCAACAAAAAAAATGAGTAAAAGTTTGGGCGACGGCCATGTGATTGAACTTGCCGACGAACCTGAAATAATTGAAAAAAAATTAAAAAAAGCAGTCACTGCCACAACGGGTGGAGAAGAAAATCCGGGTGTAGAAAATTTGCTTCTCATACTAGAACATGTTGCGTCAAAAGATATATACAACACATTTGTGAGTCAGGTGAAAGACGACACTATTCAATATGGTGAATTAAAACAAGTATTAGCACAAAGCATTTCAGAAAAATTTTCAGAATTTCGTGCCAAACGTGCCGCATTGTTGCAAGATTCACGGTTACTCTCTGACATGCTTGCGTTGGGTGCAGACAAAGCGGAGCTCGTAGCAGAAAAAACCATGCAAGAGGTGCGCCAGCGTATTGGTGTACGAACCTAGCTTTTCTCTTTTGTAAAAATATTTTATACTGTGGGGTATGAGTTTGTATTCTGTCATCCTGAAACAAGTTCAGGATGACATTCTACGTAATGCAGTTTTTTTTATGAAATATATTATTGGTATTCTCGTTATTGCAGCAGGTGTTTTTCTGGTGATTAAAACAGAATGGATGGTAGAAAATTTTGGTACGAGTGCATGGGCCGAAGAACATTTTGGCATGAACGGCGGAACACGACTTATGTATAAAGTAATTGGTCTTATTATGGTATTTGGCACGCTTATGGTGTGGACTGGCGCGTTTGGAAGAATATTTTTGGGAATATTTGGAAGATTATTTGGTATTCAATCATAATCAGTATGTATCATTCTGGCAATGAACTTCTTAATTCACAACAAGTATTTGAAAAAGCACAGATAAAACCTGGGATGCATGTGGCTGATTTTGGGTGTGGCCGAACTGGGCATATTGTATTTCCACTTGCACAAATTATTGGAGATTCGGGGGTCGTGTATGCCGTAGATATTTTGAAAGACGTATTGGGAGAAGTAGAAAAACGCATTCAACAAAATGGATTATTGAATGTGCATACCGTGTGGTCGAATGTAGAATATGTGGGCAAAACCGCAATTCCTGAAAAAAGTTTAGACATGGTACTGTTGGTCACACTCCTTTGTCACTCAGAAAATAGACATGGTATTTTAGAAGAAGCAAAACGATTGCTCAAATCAAAAGGAAGAATTGTGATAGTGGATTGGACCGCCGATTCCTGTGTGCTTGCTCCAAAAAAAGAACGTTGTGTTGATTTTAACGATGTTATTTCTTGGGGGCGTATGCATGGCATGGCGCTTCAAGAAGAATGTTTGGTTGGTAAGCATCATAACATGGTGGTGCTGTTTAAGCAGGAATAGTGTAACAATGGAACATAGCAACATGGAGCATGGAACACCGTTTTTAAAGATTAAGAATAAGATTGAATATGCAAAAATTTCATATAGTCTTATTCTTAATTTCAATTCAAAATTTTTGTGTTCCAGGTTCCATGCTCCATGTTGCCATTATTCGTAATAATACATATATATTATATTCATAATGGAGGAATGAATATGCAAACACAAAAACAAACAATTGGGGCGTGGGGTGAGAAGCTTGCAGCTTCTTTTTTAGTACAAAAAAAATACGAGATTATTGCACAAAATTTTCGTACCAAAAAAGGTGAGGTAGATATTATTGCGTGGCATGAGAAGCAGCATCATGGCAAGACGCTTTGTTTTATAGAAGTAAAAACACGTGGAAGTCAGGGAGAAAGTGGGGCCAGGGCAACGGCACAGCAGGCAAAGTTAGTTGCTATGCAGCAGGGGGCACTCTTATTTTGTATACAGCATGCTATTGCTGTCGATACGACGCCTATTCAGTTTGAGTATGTGGGAGTGTTGTATTCAAAAGAAAATAACACTGTGGAATTTCAGCATTTGGTTATTCCTATTGATTAGGATGTCATCCGGCTTCGCTCCGCTACGCACGGACAGGAATAAAAAAACCGATCTTTGATGTCGGAATATATAAAGATGGGGGAGCAGCATGCGTCGGGGTGTTGACACATGCTGCTTTGTGTTGTTGCTGGTGTGTTAGTCGAGATTTCCAGCAATGAAGTTTCGTTCAATGGGTCGTGGAAATTGTGCTTCCACGTTTTCACCCGTCACTATGTCGACTGCTTCGACACGGGTGATCGTGATGCTCAAGGCGCTTGCTCGATTAAGCATGCCTTGAACACAAAATTCTTCTGTCTGCCCTTCTGAAATGACGAACTCACGGTCGTCCGTCATGAACTCGAACATGCCGATCTGACCGTTTTGGCCGACTGCCCGATGCTCGAGCGCTTCCCCTGTTCGAACTCGAAACAGGTTGACGCCAGCTTCAAACAGCTGACGGTTTTGTTGCCAAATTTCGCCTGCGACACGCGTGAGTGCCATGTCGCTGTTGTGGGCAGTCACGGTGAAACAGATGAGATCACCGTATCCGAGCGGCTCTTCGTGGTGCTGCTCGGGGACGTTGGCCAGTTGGAGGTAGCCCGACGCATACACATCGAACTCTTCTCCACAGGTCCCTTCGGCGGCGAAGCTGGTGCCGTTGTGGGCACTCGCTTGCCCCGTCCAGTTGACCTCGGTGGGGCAGAGACTGAACCAGTGTTCATCGGCATTCTCGCCAATGTCCACCTTGACTTCGAGGATGAGCTCCTCGTCCCGAAGGATCGGGAATGCTTGGTTCATGTGCACCACGAAGGTGCCGTCGTCGTTGTTCACTGCTGCGATGCCCATGAGCCACCGGTTCCTCGCTGGGTCGAACAGCGCGACGTTCTCGATGTTCTCCGGACGGATGTTGCCATCGAGCCGGAAGGTGATCGAGTTGACCACGATGCCCTCGACCTGGTCGGCCTCGAGCACCACGTTCAGCACGTGGTTGTGGGTGGATCCAGGCAGGAGGATGCCTGCCAGGGGCACTCCTTGAGTCACGGAGACCGAGAGGTTCCCGTGGTCAATGGCTTGCGGGGGCGGGTTGTTGGCCTGGCCCTCGGCGGGGGCCATTTCATCGAGGATTTCCTCACACCCCGAAAGGGCGAGGATTCCGAAGAAGAAACACGAAACGCGAAGCCAGTTCTTCATGGCTTTTTTCCTTTTTTATCGGTTTTTACACCGACACTGTGAGTCCCACGCACCATGCGGGGTGACTTATACTAGACTATATAAGGCTTTTTGTCAATGCTAACTTGACATAAGCGCCTTATTATGATATAGTATTTTCATCATAAAGTAGCTTGACAATAAAGCTGCTTTTTTATTTAGGTATATGCAGATATGCGGATAATGCAGATCTACGGATATATAATTCGTAGCATTCAATCGCATCCGTAAATCTGCATTATCCGCATATCCGAATATATGTCAGAAATTAGTAAATCAATTCAAATCATTTGCGACGAAAAAGGGCTGGACCCTGCTGTTGTTATGGATGCGGTAGAACAAGCTCTTGGTGCCGCATACCGCAAAGATTTTGGAAACCGTCAAATGAATATTAAAACTAAATTTGATGTAGAAACCGGCGACATGCAAATGTGGGATGTAAAAGTTGTTGTTCCCGATGTAGCAGAAGAAGAATTAGAAAAAGCACAAGAAGTATTAAACGAACGTCGTGAAAAAGCACAAGCCGAAGGCCGAGAATTAACCGAAGAAGAAATTGCTGATTTACCTCGGTTTAATCCAAAAAACGATATCATGTTGACCGAAGCGAAGACCATAAAAAAAGATGCTGCTCTTGGTGATATCCTTGAAATTGAACTCGAAATCCCAGGTGAATTTGGGCGCATGGCCGCACAAACAGCCAAACAAGTGATTATTCAAAAATTACGCGAAGCAGAACGGGGCGTAGTATTTGAAGATTTTAAACAACAAACGGGCAAAATCGTGCAAGGTATTATTCAACGCCGTGACCGCAGTGGCACCGTGATTGTAGACATGGGAAAAATTACGGGTATTTTGCCACAAACAGAGCAAATTCCTCGCGAATTTTATAAAGCGGGTGCACGCATGCGTTTCTTTGTTATGTCGGTGGAATTGGGTGGACGAGGCCCAGAAATTATGTTGTCTCGCATTCATAACGACATGGTACGCGTAGTATTTGAACAAGAAATTCCAGAAATTGCTAATGGCGATGTAAAAATTCATTCTATTGCCCGCGATCCAGGGAACCGTGCCAAAGTTGCCGTGTCAACTGACGATGAAAATATTGACCCAATTGGATCATGTATTGGACAACGCGGTAGTCGTATTACGACGATTATTGAAGAATTGGGTGGAGAAAAAATCGATGTGATTCAATATAACAAAGACGCTGCAAGCTTTATTAAAGAAGCGGTGTCTCCTGCAAAAGTACAACGAGTAGAACTCCACGAAGCAGATAAAACTGCGAGTGTGTTTGTTCTGGAAGATCAATTTTCTTTGGCCATTGGCCGTGGTGGACAAAATGTTCGCTTAGCCTCAACCTTGACTGGTTGGCAAATTAATGTGGTCCAAGTAAATGCTGAAGGAGACGTCGTGACGTCCGTAAAGCCTGAAGATATTCCTGCTGTAGAAGGAATCGCCGGAGAAGAATCTCCTCTCGAAATTGATACTCCTCCCACCGAAGAATCAGGTCCTGTCGAAGAAAAATCAGCTGAATAATATCTGTATTCAGGTAGAGAACAACCCCAACTTCGTTGAGGTTGTTTTTTTTTATATTCATACACAATAAAATGTGATATACTCGATTTACTTTTGAAAAGTATTTTTTTGTGTATACATGGGTATTTTTCATCGAGACTATTTTTGCTCTTCCACGCATTTTGTATGAGTCAGGAAAAAAAAATATACACCTGTTCGTTATGCCAAAAAAAAGGGCATACCAAAAAAAAATGTGCCTATAACACGACTCGTCCTCGCAAAAAGAAACAAGAGACTATTATTGTGGTACAGCAAAAACAATCACACTCACCACACGTGGTTCATTTAAAGTCATCTGAATCGACTACTCCCGAGGTCCCCCGTATTTTGCCATTTCAAGAAAAAAAAGTTTCAGAGCCCGTTCGTGTGACTATTGATTTCGCTGGGATTATTCAAGAAGAGAATCAAAAAACAAAAAATGCATTTACTATACCAGCCGAACCAGCACCACCTGTCGTCGTTGCACCTGCTTTGACGCCAGCCCATCCATCATCGAAAAAGCGATTGCGTGATGTATCATTTTCGTTCCAAAATCCATTTGTACGTATCCAAAATACTCTGAAACGTTTTTTTACTCGAGCGTATGTGTTGCCACAAAACATATATACCACGGTGTCTCAGGGCATTCGCATGATTACCAATCATACGCATATATGGCGTCGACTTGCCTATGCCTCACTTGCCTTGTTTGTTATTGTCTCGGTTCCATTTCCAACGATTGCGTATTACCATACTGTACAAGATACGAGCCAACGTGTGGTTGAGGTCAGTACGCATGCATTTCAATCGCTCCAATCATCAACGTTGGCTGCATTGGGAGCGGACATTCCCAGTGCCGAGGGTGAATTAACCAAGGCACTTGCGGCTTTTTCTGAAGCAGAGACATTATTGAATGAAGAACATGTGTTTTTACAATACGTGGCAGAAATGTTGCCTATTATTGGTGGTGAAGTAGGGGCAAGAAAAGAACTCTTAAAAGCGGGGCAGCGAGTAGCACTCGGCAATACCTATTTGGTAAAAGGCATCCGAGAGGCAAGTGCTGATACGGTCTATATGACCGATCGACTTGCGTTGTTAGAAGGGCATGTGCGAAGTGCCGTGGTGCACTATAAAGCAGCATCCGAGGGATTAGAAACCATTTCTTCAAAAGATATTCCTGTAGAGTATCAACAATCATTTGACGATATTCGTGTTCTATTTGCTACATTTATTGATGATATGGACGACATGGTGTCGCTCATTGATACAGTACAATTAGTATTTGGAAGTGACGATTTTCGTCGTTACCTCGTAGTATTTCAAAACAGTCGAGAGCTTCGGGCTACGGGTGGATTTATGGGAAGTTTTGCTGTGGTTGATGTGCAAAAAGGAAAGATTGTTAATATAGAAGTGCCTGCTGGGGGAACCTATGACTTGCAAGGACAGCTCGATGTATTTGTGAAACCGCCGCTTGCGCTCCAAGTGGTTAATAGCCGATGGGAATTTCATGATGCCAATTGGTGGCCAGATTTTGCTGTGTCAGGAGAAAAAATTGCGTGGTTTTATGAGCATGCAAGTGGACGAACGGTTGATGGTGTCATAGCGGTTAATAGTGCAGTACTTGAAACATTTTTAGGTATCGTTGGCCCTGTGGCAAACGATACGTATGGTGTGGTATTAGAAAAAGAAAACGCACTTGATACATTACAACATCAAGTAGAAGTTGCGTATGACAAAGAAACGAATACACCCAAGGCAATTATTGGCGACATGGTGGGGCAATTTATGCAAATTAGTAGTGAACTCCCCAAAGCACAATTGATTGATATTATCTTTGCTTTGCACACTGCTGCAGACAAAAAAGATATTCAAGTATATATGCGTGACAACAAAACGCAAGATGTATTTCGATCCTTTGGCTGGTCTGGGGAAATGCCTGTCTCACAACCAGGACAAGACTTTTTATTTGTGGCCAATACCAATTTGCAGGGGCAAAAATCTGATGCAAAAATAGAACAACATATAGAGCACCAAGCTGTAGTGCAAGAAGATGGATCAATTATTGATACTGTGGTTATTCGAAGAAAACATCTCGGGACTCCTGGAGAATTATTTTTTGGTGTTGCAAATATTAGCTACTTGCGGGTGTATGTTCCCGAAGGGGCAGAATTACTTGATGCTGGTGGATTTGTATATCCACCCGAAGAGGTATTTCGTACACCAGAAAAATGGTATATTCAAGATACTGATTTAGCCAAACATGAAATGAATGAACGGTTTGATGGAAAAACAGGAACTCGTGTTATAGAATCACTCAACAAAACCGTATTTGAAAATTGGGTTGCCACAGCGCCTGGAGAAGAAACCAGTGTGTATATGGTGTATAAACTCCCATTTTCAATTGAAACGCATGAAGAAATAGAACGGTCACAGGTAGCCGCATGGAGTAATACGCTTATTGGGAAAAAACAGGAGCGTGTGTCACGATACAGTATGGTTGTCGGAAAGCAATCGGGTATAGAGAGTCAATTTTCTTCTGCCATTATTTACCCAGACGCGTGGGCGCCGGTATGGAAATCCGAAGAACATGTGACGCTTGCAAGTAATGGTGCGTTCTACGAAGCTGCTCTGGAACGAGATACTGTATTTGGCGTGGTAATGAAACATATACAAGAATAATTTATATATTTTTTCTTTTCGTATGCCCAAAAAAGTGACACACAAAAAAAGGGGGGGCACAGCAAAAAAGAATCTTCCGGTTGGCAATTTTCATGATCATGAGCCATTGTTTACCACACACGCATTAGAAGAATCGGCTTCGGATGCCGATGATCTTGAAGATGTTGATGATGATGATACCAATGAGAATGATGAAGAAGTGGTGGAAGAAACAAGCTCAAAAAAAACACAAGCCAGTCGCGAAGAAAATATTGAAACGCAGCTCATGGAGATTTATAAAAATGGTGATGGAACACTCCCCGACATGACGCAATTTCAAGTCAAGAAAAAGCATCAGTTTGTGCGAGCTGTTTTGTTATTTTGTGCCACTGTTGTCTTTGTTGGTGGTGTGGCATGGGCTGGGTTTTTTGTGCTACAACCAAATGGCGGATTTTCGGAAGAAGATGTAATTTTATCTATTTCAGGAGAAGAAAAAGTACCGTGGGGAGAAGACATCCGATATCGATTACGATATAGAAATGCACAAAACGTGGCATTGGCCCAAGCACGCATTGAAGTACGCTACCCCGAAGGGTTTGTATTCAAAGAAGCTCAGCCAGCTCCATCTACCGAATTAGGAAATACCTGGGAATTAGGGAGTATCGATGAAAACGAAAGTGGATATATTGATATTTATGGCAGCATGTATGGCAACATACACGAAGCACAATCATTTCGTGCATTTTTGCAATACCTTCCTGCCAACTTTAGTTCTGAATTTCAAAAAGTAGCCACGTCGGATATTGTGGTTGGAAGTGCTCCATTTGCTTTTGATGTCACCGGGAGTGACAGTATTGTGCCTGGAGCTGAGACCAGCTTGGTAGTAACCGTACGTCGTATTGACGAGTCGGCACCACTTCCAACCGGTGCTTTGGCACTTGCCATTGACCCAGGACAATTTTTTATTAAAAAAACAAGTACACCAAAATCAGATGAGTTATATGACTATCGTTGGAGTATTGACCCAAATGCAAAAGAAACCGAAATAAAAATTACTGGTATGTTTACCGCACCAAACAAAGAAACAGAAGTAACTGTTCCCTTGAGTTTGTTTGGTTGGAAAGATGCAAATAAAACAGGCGAGGGATCACTGTATGCAACGAGCACGTATACCGCCCTTGTCGTGGCACAAGATATTTCAATTACCCCTGTGGTAAATGGAAGTACAGGAGCAGTGAGTGTGCAGCCAGGAGAAAAAATACATGCTTCTATTGTGGTACGAAATAATGGCCAAACGACATTACAAAATGCCGAGGTGCGTGTGGTACTCGATGCACCATCGTATCAAAATAAAAGTATTTTAAGTTGGAAAGATTTAGAAGATGCTGCGGACGGAACAATCGTAGGCGAGCAACAAACACCAACTCTTCGTCGAGGCATTATTACGTGGAATAAAAATAATGTACGAGGGTTGGCTTCTATTGCCCCCGGGCAAGAAGTAACCATTGAAATTGCTATTCCTATTCAACAAGCACCTGCGATTGACCTCACCAATTTTTCCGAGCACACACTTACCCTTGTGTCTGAACTCGGGTATACCGATGGCGATGCCAAAAAAACAATGGCAAGCCAACCATTAGTCATGACACTGAATTCTGATTTGTCACTCGATATTCGTGATGAAGTAAGTGACCAAGGTGGTAAAGAAGCTCATACTATTGTGTGGGTACTCAATAATACTTTTCATGCGTTAAAAAATATCAAACTCGTTGCAACGGTGTATGGCGACACCACGTTTGTAGAAGAAGCGTTGGTTACCCCAGCGGGCACAGCCACATTTAACGCTGAAGGTGGTATATTGGAATGGAACATTACCGACATGCCAAATAGTGTGGATGTATTGCCACTTCAATTTGTATTAATTCGAAACGACAAAAATCCAACCCAAACCCAATTAGTTTCAAAAGTAGAACTCCGCGCTACGGACGCTGTGACGAATGAAGAGATTATTTTGGTGGGGGATGAGGTGGTGTTGGTGCCGTAAGTGTATTCTGTATTAAAAAAACAACGACGTATATACGTCGTTGTTTTTTGTTGTATATGTGTGTTGTACCAAGTGTTCACCTATTTGTAATGTTGTCCTTTGATAGGAGTTGACAGGTATACCCCCCTATGGGTATACTCACTCCATATGAAATACATGAACGAAGATAGTAAGAAAAAAGTGGTGCGTCGCCTCAAGCTTTTAGAAGGCCAGCTTCGCGGACTTCAACGAATGGTAGAAAACGATACGTACTGTATTGATGTGATCACACAGACATCAGCCGTAAAACAGGGTTTGTCTAATGTTGAAGATTTGCTCCTTGAGAATCATCTGAGTCATTGTGTTGTTCATCAAGTGCAGTCTGGTCAAACAACAAAAGCCAAAGAGGAAATTATTAAAGTGTATAAATTAAAAAGAAAATAATATGAAAGTATCAATCTATTTAACAATAGGGTTAGTAGTTTGTGGAGCAGTCGTAGGAATTGGTTTTGGCTATTATCTCACTCCAGAATATCGCGTTTCAATGTATGAGAGAAATACTATGGATCTTGGCCGTGCAGATAGAACGTTTGATTTAAGGTATATCAATGCAATGATTTCTCATCATCGTGGCGCTATGCTTTTGGCTGAACAATTATCTACTAACACGACACGGCCAGAAATGAAAGAACTTGCTCAAAATATTCTGAAAGACGAACCGGGAGCAATCGCCGAACTGTATGCTTGGAAAAAATTGTGGTATGGAGACACGAGAAGTGTTCGTGATCCGATTGTTGCCAATTTAGGTCCGTCAGATGATACATTTGATCTTCGATTTCTTAACGCAATTATTGCCCATCACCAGGTTGGTATTGTGATGACTGAAGAAACGAGACAAAAAACAAGTCGAGTGGAAATTCTTAACAATGCCGATGCGGTCGAAACATTTTTAGTAAATGGACTTACTGCCCTTAAAGGGCTTAGAAGCGACTGGTATAACATGTAATTCGTATGACTAAACAGATTCTACAAATAAAAGGCATGCACTGCGCAAGTTGCGCGTCAGTAATAACCAAAAAACTTTCCGTCTTGCCTCACATTCGCTCAGTGTCTGTGAATTATGGTAATGAAAAAGCTACAGTAGACTTTGACGAAAAACAAACCTCTATAGAAGAGATGAATCAGGAAATTGGAAAACTTGGGTATACATTTATATCTCCTCAAAATAAAACAGATGATCATCATCGTGCTGAAACGAAAGAAAGTGATCTTGATGGCCTCAAAAATAATGTGGAATTCATACTCCCCGTTACTTTTACCGTGTTTGTTCTCATGATGTGGGAGATTTTGACGGAAATTACTATCTGGATGCCGAATCTCCCTATTCCGATGGAAGTTTTTAATATGATTTCGATGGTACTTGCGACCGTAGCACTGTTTTTTGTCGGCAAGCCGTATTTACTCGGAGTAATACGATTCATGCGTCATGGCGTGGCTAATATGGATACCCTTATAGGCATCGGTACATCTGTCGCTTACATATATAGCTCTCTGATTTTTTTTATTCCTTCTCTTGTTTCGTTGCTACGGATACCGGATTATACCTATTTTGATGTCACCATAGTAGTTATAGGATTTATCACGCTTGGAAAATATCTTGAGGCGAAATCTAAAATGAAGACAGGAGAAGCTATTGCAAAACTCCTCAATCTACAGGCAAAGACAGCTCTTGTCATCCGTGATGGCAAAGAGAGAGAGATTGAAGTTTTGGAAGTTGCACATGGGGATTTAATTATTGTGAAGCCCGGTGCAAAGATCCCGGTGGACGGCGTCATAATTGAAGGCGTTTCTTTTCTTGATGAATCACTGGTTACAGGAGAGCCAATGCCGGTGCAGAAAAAGATTGGTGATAGCGTTGTCTCAGGGACTATGAATACCACAGGTTCATTTACCTTCAAAGCGACAAAAGTTGGCTCAGAAACTCTACTCGCACAGATTATTGTAATGGTTGAGGAAGCACAAGGAAGCAAAGCCCCCATTCAGGATTTGGTAGATAAAATTTCCTCAGTATTTGTTCCTGTCGTTTTAATTTTTGCTTTCATAACTTTGGGTGCATGGCTTATTATCGGGTCGCAATATGTAGGATTCCCTCAAGCCGTATCGTTTGGTCTTGTATCTTTTGTTGGGGTTCTCATTATTGCTTGTCCATGCGCTCTCGGACTTGCTACACCAACCGCGATCATCGTCGGTGTCGGCAAAGGTGCAAAGGAAGGTATTCTCATTAAAGACGCGGCGACTCTTGAGAAGCTTCACAAAGTGAATACAGTTGTCGTCGATAAAACAGGAACAATTACCAAAGGCAAGCCAACTTTGGTAGACGTACAGAATCTATCTGACTTAAAAGATGATGATCTGGTGTCGATCATCGCTTCACTGGAGAAGAAATCCGAGCATCCAATAGCCCATGCAGTCATACGCTATGCGGAAGAAAAAAATATCCAATTGTCAGAGACTTCCGGGTTCGAAGGGATACAAGGTAAGGGTCTCAAGGGCATAATTAATGGAACGGAATACTTTGTTGGTAATGCGAAGCTTGTGAGTGATCTCAATATTTCGTTTGACGCCTCAAAATTGAATGAATTTACATCTCAAGGGAAAACTCCCGTTATCCTTGCGACAAAAGAAAAAATCCTCGGTTTTGTGATGGTGTCTGATGAAATAAAACAGGGGTCAAAGCAGGCAGTCGCTGATCTCCATACGATTGGCATAAAGGTGGTAATGCTTACCGGTGACGATGAGAAAGCCGCAAAATACATTGCTTCGCTTGTTGGTATTGATGATGTGGTCGCCCATGTATTGCCTCAAGACAAATTGGCAAAGATAAAAGAATTGCAGTCGCAAGGTCGAATAGTGGCAATGGCTGGTGACGGGGTAAACGACGCTCCAGCTCTCGCACAGGCAGATGTGGGTATTGCCATGGGAACCGGGACCGATGTGGCGATAGAATCGGCTGGTATAACTCTCTTGGGTGGAGATATCTCCAAACTTGTTAAGGCGATTAGACTTTCTAAGATGACCATGAGAGGCATCAAACAAAATCTATTTTGGGCATTCATATACAATATCGTGGGCATTCCACTAGCGGCAGGAGTTTTCTATCCGATCTTTGGATGGATACTCAATCCAATTTTTGCTGGATTCGCTATGGCGATATCTAGTGTGTCGGTCGTATCAAATTCATTACGAATTAAAGCCAAGAAATTATAAATATGAATACACACACATTTCACATTTCCGGCACTCATTGCGCTTCATGCAAAATATTTATCGAGGATACTCTTAAAGAGCAAGATATTATTTTTGATGCGCGTGTTGACCTCTCGGAAGAAGTCTTGCACATTGAAACTGATAGCACACAACATGCTGAAGAGCTTGCGAGACTTTTGACCAACAAGATTCAATCGAATGGATATGCTGTGTCGGTCGAAAAGCCTACCCAAAAAAAGCAGAATGGCGATGTAATTTGGAAGGCCTTGCCAATCGGACTTGGTTTTCTTATTTTGTTTTTCTTACTACAGAAGTCAGGTATCCTTAATCTTGGAATTGGCGGACAGACTACACCGGTCACGAGTTTTATAATCGGTCTCATTGCCTCGGTTTCAAGCTGTCTTGCCATAGTAGGAGGGTTGGTGTTATCGCTCTCAGCGAAGATGTCGCAGGATAAGGTAAGCGACACAAAAACTTTCCTGCTATTTCATGCAGGAAGACTTGTTAGCTTTGCAATATTAGGTGGTGTGCTTGGAATGCTTGGCTCTGCAATCGGCATTCATTTCACGCTTACAGCGATATTAGGACTTTTGGCATCAGTAGTGATGCTGTTACTGGGTCTGAACTTGGTTGGCGTCTTCGCAAAAAATAAAATTGCTCTCCCTTCATCGCTATTTAATTTTTTCCGGAGGATTGAGCACAAAACTTTCACGCCGCTTATTCTTGGTTTTGCCACCTTTTTCTTGCCGTGCGGGTTTACGCAGTCTATGCAAATTTCAGCACTAAGTAGCGGATCTTTTATGTCGGGGTTTTTAATCATGTTTGCATTCGCCCTTGGAACATTGCCTATGCTCGTACTTCTTTCATTTGGTTCAGCTTCATTTGCTCACGGCAAGCACGCTCCATTATTTTTTAAGTCAGCAGGAATAGTGGTAATTGGCCTTGGACTATTTGCACTTCTCGCTGGACTTGCTGCTGTCGGTATCATTAATCCACTATTTAACATATAATTAACTTATGAATAAAATCGTTTCAATCATCATCACCGTCGCCCTTGTCATAGGTATTGGCATTGTATTCTTTGGACCGTCAAAGAATACTCCTGACTCGACGATTGGGTCAGCACAAAACGTTGAAATAAGAGACGGTGTTCAGTATGTGACTATACACGCTCGTGGTGGGTACTCGCCGAAGGTATCTACGGCACAAGCCGACATTCCGACAAGATTGATCGTTAAAACAAATGGTACATATGATTGTTCGGCGGCGTTGGTTATTAAATCAATTGGCTATCAGAAGATTCTGTCCCAAACAGGGGAAGAAGTTATTGATCTTGGCTCCCCAGAAGGTGGAACGCTTCAAGGGCTTTGCAGTATGGGCATGTACAATTTTGCTGTGAATTTTGAGTGAGTATAAAATACTCCCAAAAATTCCGAGCCCGGCCCGCATTCGTCCTGAGATATCTCCTCAGGGTGTACAATTTTGGAAATAGGTTCGAGGTTGGTACAAATACATACATAAAAAAACAACGACGTAGGTACGTCGTTGTTTTTTGTTGTGCTCCCACAGGGAATCGAACCCCGAACCGCGGTTCTCCCGACTTTGCTTCCTGCCTGCCGGCAGGCTGGCGCTACGTCGGGATAAACTCCAACCGCTGTTGTTTTAGTGTGCCCCCAGAGGGAATCGAACCCCCATCCGCGGTTCCGAAGACCGCTGTTTTATCCATTAAACTATAGAGGCCCGAGCTACGCTGCGCTACGCCGGGCAGGCCATATGTGTTTATATTGGCCTGCTCGGCGTAACGAAGTGAAGCCGAGTGGATCGGGCGGGGATCGAACCCGCGACCGTTGGATTAAGAGTCCACTGCTCTACCGACTGAGCTACCGATCCGCGTTAACAGTTAACTGTTAACTTTTAACAATTAACTTGTTTTTGTCACTATTTTAATCATAGTTAACTGCTTGCCCGGCGAAGCCCGCAGGGCGAAGACGGGTTAACTGTTACCCTAATGGGTCTGTTTGGTTTCGGGCTAAAATGAGTACTTTGGGGCCTTTCCACTTTTTTACTTCTAGTGCCTTTTCTGCTGCGTCTACTTGCGCTTCTTGCTTACTGCCACCTTGGCCTTCGGCTACTTTTTCTTTGTCTAGGTACACGCCCACGATAAATTGTTTGTCATGATCAGGACCATCTTCTTGCAATACTCTATATGTTGGGGTCATGCCCATGAGTTCTTGTGATGATTCTTGAAAACGAGATTTTGGATCCATCCATAATCCTTTTTCCAAGACTTCTGGTAATTTACTTATGACCCATCGTGTAATAAATTGTTTTGCCATATCCCAGCCTTGATCCAAGTAAATGGCACCAATGATGGCTTCTATGGCATTTGCCAAAATGTAATCGCGCGCTTTAATATTGTCATCTTTTGACTCACCATGGCTTAAAAACAAATAGGGCTCGACACCCATTTCGCGGGCAATGCTAGCACACATTTTTCCATTGACTAAAGCCGCACGCCAGTTGGTCAATTCTCCTTCTGGATTTAAATAATGTTCAAATAAAAATTCTGTGACAACCAATTCAAGCACTGCATCGCCCAAAAATTCCAATCGTTCATTATGAGCAAGAGGAAATTCTCTGTTTTCATTTAAAAAAGAACGGTGCACTAATGCTTGAACAATATAGTCTTTATTGTCAAACACAATGCCAATTCGCTCTTCAAGTTCTGCAAAATTTTTTTCTGTATATGCTGGAAATGTCATACAAACATTTGTGAACGCTTTAGAGGTATCATAAGGCGAATAGTCGCCTGGTGACATAGAGACACACGAAATAATATGAAAATTGCTTTAGGCCTCTGTGGTTGGGGAGTCGTCTGATGTGTCTTTTGTGATTTTTTCTTCGGTTTTTGGTTTATCTGTATCAGTTTCTTTGAGGTCTGCATACATGGCGCCGAGTACGCCATTCACAAATTTTCCACTTGATGGGCCACCATAATTTTTAGCGAGTTCAATCGCTTCGTTAATAGCAACTTTTGACGGAATTGTATCGCTAAATTTCATTTCAAATGTACCGATACGTAAAATATTTCTATCAACTAAATTCATTTGTTCCATTGGCCAATTGTCTGCATATTTAATAATTTCCGCATCAATTTGGGGAAGTGCTTCAATTAATGTATGCACCGTATCACTAATATATGCAGTATTGTCACTTAAGCCTTCTCCAAATTCTTCTACACAGGTAGCAATAATCGCAGGTAATGCGGCTGTAGGACAACCACGAAAATCCCATTGATACAGGATTTGCATGACGATAGAACGTGCTAAGTGTCTATGAGACATAGCCTAAAAAAAAGAAGATGGTGAAGAAAAAAACACGATTATGAGATTTTGCGTAATTTTTTTGCTAAACGAGTGGTTCTTTTTGCTGTATTGACCACAGTTTTTCCTTTGTAGGCACCACAAGCAAGACATGCTTGGTGAGGGCGAACAGCTTTTCCACAAGAAGCACAGGCTTTTGTACTAATAGTTTTGAGTGCAAAGTGTGATGCACGGTCTTTTTTTGAGGTTGAGGTTCGTTTTTTTGAAGGTAAACCCATAGGAGGTAACAATTAACCCGTCTTTGCCCTGCGGGCTACGCCGGGCAAGCAGTTAACAATTAAAATGAATAAATTTGAAACTGGGCTTAGTATAGGGGATTCTTGAAAAAAAATCAAGAGCAGTTTGTGTTGTGGGGTGGGATTGTTTTTTGGCGGGATTTTTTGTATTCTATGTGTATGATACCAATCGTTTGTAACAAGAAAGAAGAATGGAATATTTTGCTTTATAGAGATAAAAAGGCGTCTTTTTTTCAATCATTTGATTGGGGTGAATTTCAAAAAATGGCCGGTAATAGGCCTATTCGACTCCAATGGAAAGAAGGAAATGCGGTAGAGGCACAAATTCAGGCTTTTGCCCAAAAAGTAGCGTTTGGGGTGAAATACCTCTATATTCCACGGTGTTCTTTTGTTTTTGCTGCGAGTACTTTTCCATCCCTTACCCCGTACATTTCTTCTCTTTTGGCCTATGCCAAACAAGCAGGCTATGCGTTTGTTCGTATAGAGCCACAGGAGGCATTTTCTGTCCCTTCTGGGTATTCGACTGTTGCCACGCACGCACGGCAGCCACAGCATACGTGTTGTCTTGATATTTCTACTTCAAACGACATTCTTTTATCGGGGATGCATAGTAAAACAAAATATAATATTGGATTAGCAGAAAGAAAAGGGGTGACGGTAACAGAAGAAAAAAATAGTGACATTTTTTGGTCGCTCACAAAAGAAACAACCGATCGTGATGGATTTGTCAGTCATAATGAAGCCTATTACCGCAATATGCTTGCCCTTTCAAACGTACATCAATTTACTGCATGGTTTGATGGGCAGGCAATTGCGAGCGTGGTATGTATTTTTTTTGGGACTGCCGCAACGTACTTGCATGGGGCGTCGAGTAACATGCACCGCAATACCATGGCACCGTATCTCTTGCAATGGAAAGCCATGCAAGCGGCCAAACAGGCTGGGTGTACGGTATATGATTTTTGGGGTATTGCCCCAGAGGCGAGCAAGGGCGAGGTGAGTACGACATTTCATACTTTTTCTTGGCGAGTTGATCATGCGTTTACGGGGATTACTCGGTTTAAAGTTGGTTTTGGTGGCTATCGTGTGTCATACCCCGCCGCTTTTGACGTGGTGTTACAACCATTTGTCTATGCACTGTACCGATTGGTGCAGCGTTTTCGTTGATTATGAAACATCTTTCTTGGAGTCACAGATTATTTTTGCACATTAACGGCTTGATTGGAAAAAATGCTTTTCGAGATAGGGTGATGATATTTTTTGGCAAGCGATTGTTGTTTGTGTTTGCCTTGTCTGCCGTGGTATTTTTTTTCTTTGGGGTGTTGCCGAGTGAGCGAATGATATTTTTTATTCTGACGATGGGTGCATTTGTATGTGCGTATGGACTGAGCTATTCACTCGCCATGGCACTTCGATTACCTCGACCAATTCGCGAGTTCCCATACATTCGTGAACTTATTATCCCGTTTGGAAGGTGGAAATCTTTTCCGTCTGACCATACCATTTCTGCGACATTACTTGCCATAGTTCATTATTTTATTTCACCGTATCCCGTATTTTTATTGAGTCTTTTTGTTGCACTCTGTATTATGGCAGGGCGAGTATATTGTGGGGTGCATTACCCTCGTGATATTATAGGTGGTATTCTTGTTGCATTGATTGCAGTACTTATTGTAGTAGCCAGCTTTTTTTTATTTACGATTGTGTAGTGTTTGTATGAATGCAATTATTCTCTGTGGAGGCTTGTCGACCCGATTGGGTGACATTACCAAAACCATTCCGAAAATTTTGTTAGAAATTGGCGACAAAACCGTATTAGATTGGCAACTCGATTCTTTGAAGCGTTTAGGCGTGACCGAGGTTATTTTGGCTGCAGGCCACTTGGCAAAAGAACTGTATGATACGGTAGGCGAATCGTATCGCGGTATGACCTTGATCTATTCTATTGAAGATAAAAAGTTGGGAACGGGTGGCGCAATAAAACACGCCCTTTCGTATGTGAGCGAAAGTCGTAAGGATATGCCAACGATTGTGTTAAATGGCGATGTACTCACGACGATTGATTTGTCTGACATGGCATCGTACTTAAAACCTGAAAGTGATGGAATTATTTTGGGAGCCTATGTTGATGATGTCGCAAGTTATGGCACACTCGAATATACCGACCAGTACGAATTGATTGCATTTAAAGAAAAAACCGGGAAACATGAACCGGGGTATCAAAATGGCGGTATCTATCTTATGAA
>JAGOTR010000001.1:41677-46387 GCA_018061685.1 Candidatus Magasanikiibacteriota bacterium | reverse complement strand
CCTATGTTGATGATGTCGCAAGTTATGGCACACTCGAATATACCGACCAGTACGAATTGATTGCATTTAAAGAAAAAACCGGGAAACATGAACCGGGGTATCAAAATGGCGGTATCTATCTTATGAATCCGTCGTTTCAAAATTATTTTCCACACACGGATAGCTTTAGTATTGAGTATGATGTGTTCCCATTTGTAAAAAAATTATTTGTGTACGAGTCAAATAAGCCATGGATTGATATTGGCGTGCCAGAGCGGTTGGCTTGGGCGAGAGAGAACTGGGCTAGGTTTTTGGTTTAATACATACAATATGTCATTGCGAGCCCCAACGCATCGGGGCGAAGCAATCTCTCATAGATAGTTTTGAGATAATACTCTCTATGAGAGATTGCTTCGTCATTCCGCTTCGCTGCATTCCTCGCAATGACATATCACATCACTCTTATGCGACAACATTTATACAAATACATTGGATCACTCGTCATCGTTGGATTTTTCCTTGCCTTATTTTTTGGTGTATTTTTTTGGGTGAGTGTGCAAAAAGAAACATGGCAAGGCGAAGGGGCTTTGACCATTACTGTGTTAGAAGATGAAACGGTTGCGGCTTTGGCACGTCGGTTAGAAGAAGAAAACACTATTTCTTCGGAACGACTCTTTTTACTGTATCTTCGTTTCAAAAAGCTAGATACGGCAATACAGTCGGGGATATTTTCTGTTTCGTCACCCGTAACCATTCGGTCTATTGCTCAAACACTCACGAGTCCAACGCTATTGGCTGAAAAAGAAATTACCATTTTACCCGGTTGGGATAATGCAGAGATTGCCCAATACTTATCTCAAGAAGGTATTGATTCCAAAGAAACTATCCTTGCGTTGATTGGCGGAAGTGCCGTGGATTATCGCACCAAAAATTTGACCGTACTCCCTACGGAGCGATTTCCTCTGACGAACAACCGACCGCCAGGTGCAACGCTTGAAGGATATTTGGCACCCAATACGTATAGAATTTTTCAAGACGCTTCTGCCGAAGATGTTGTGGTAAAACTACTGCAACAGAGAGAAAAAGAATTTGAGCAAGAAAAACAAGTGTGGGAGCAATCGTTGAAAGAGAGTGGGCGTTCATTTCATGATGTCCTTATTGTTGCGTCTTTATTAGAAAAAGAAGTGCGTGGGGCAAAAGACAAAGCCATTGTTGCAGATATTTTTTGGCGTCGACTTGAAGCAGGCTGGCCACTTCAAGCGGATTCTACGGTGCATTATCTGACGCAAAAACATGGCAGTGTGTTTACCACTGCCGCAGATCGCGCAACCGATTCACCATGGAATACCTACAAATATCCAGGGCTGCCACTTGGGCCTATTGCCAACCCATCAAAAGAATCAATCCACGCTGCATTATTTCCCGAAGCAAATACGTATTGGTATTTTTTAACCACGCTTGATACGGGAGAAGTGATGTATGCGAGCACCAATGATGAACATAATGCAAATGTTGCGGAGCATTTACGATAAACGCTATTGTTTATGTCAAGAAAAGCTATTTTTCATACGATTGCAGAGGAAATATATAAAATAAAAAAGGATTCTCCTATATTGGTAGGCATTGATGGAGTCGATGGTGCAGGGAAAACTTTTTTTGCAGAGGGTCTGAGAGATATGTTGCAATCTTTGCCCAATCCAGTTGTCCTCGCGTCTGTTGATGATTTCCATAATCCTTCGATCATACGATATAGAAGGGGCAAAGATTCGCCAGAAGGTTTTTATTTAGATTCTTTTCATTATCCACTTTTGAAACAGTCATTACTCGATCCATTCCGAAAAGGTGAGGGCCAATATACCCTCGCAGGATTTGATTTGACGACGGATTCAGAACGTATCGAGCCCTTTCACCCTGTGCTGAAAAATTCAATTCTTGTCATAGAAGGAATTTTTTTATTTCGGCCAGAGTTAGTACACTACTTCGATATAAAAATATTTTTGGATGTAGATTTTGAGGTTACGTTGAAACGCAATATTCATAGAAGTACTGATCAAGCACATATTGGATCAACTGAAAAAATTATTGCACGATATACGACCCGATATATGCCAGGCCAAAAATTATACTTGGCACAGGCTGACCCAACCTCAAAAGCAGATATTATTATTAATAATAGTGACTTTGAAAATCCTGTGATGACGAGTATGAGGCTACAAGATTAGGATATTTTTTCATCTCATTCAATGACTATTTTTCTATGAACACTTCTGATTTCAACTACGAACTCCCCGTTGATCGGATTGCCCAAAAATCCGTCGAACCACGTGACCAGTCAAAACTCATGGTCGTGCATATGAGTGAAGAGCGGTATGAAGAAACACAATTTTTTCATATCCTTGATTTTTTGCACCCCGGAGATGTGTTGGTTTGGAATAATTCTAAAGTGTTTAAAGCACGACTCACGGGAAAATTACTCACAAAAAATAATCACGGTTTGTGGGATCATGCACGGGATGTAGAAATTTTTTTGGTACGACCAAAACAAAATGATGGTGTATGGCAGGTGCTGGCAAAACCAGGCAAGCATGTACGAAATGGCACCCGCGTGTGGTTTGCCGACGATTTTTATGCAGAACCAATGGTAACAGAAAAAGATGGCACCTTGTTAGTACAACTGTTTGATGAACACGATCAACCACTTTCTGAAGAAGCCGTACGAGAAAAGGCCAACACATATGGCAGTGTTCCCGTGCCACCCTATGTAAAAGATGAAAAGCATCAAGAAGAATCGTACCAAACCGTGTATGCAAAAGAAGAAGGATCTGTGGCGGCGCCAACGGCAGGCTTTCACTTTACCCCAGAATTAATTCAAAAAATACGAGAAAAGGGAGTAGAGTTTGCAGAAATTACTTTGCATGTGGGTTTGGGTACATTTTTACCCGTCAAAACAGAACGCATAGAAGACCATACCATGCATAGTGAATGGGTGGAGGTAAGTGAAAGTACTGCGTATATGATCAATCATGCCAAGCAACAAGGACGACGCATTATTGCCGTGGGTACCACCACCGTGCGTACGCTTGAAGGTATTGCGAGCTTGCCTATATTTCAACATAATAATAACCAGCTCCCTGCGTTTACGGGTGACTTGAATATATTTATTACTCCAGGGTTTGAATTTCAAATTGTTGATTGCCTGATTACCAATTTTCATTTACCCAAGTCAACACTGCTTATGCTGGTAGCAGCCTTTGTGGGGAATAAAGAATTTTTACTTTCTTGCTACCAAGATGCGGTAGAAAAAGAATATCGATTTTTTAGTTTTGGGGACGCTATGTTTTTAACAAATACCTAGTCATAGGTATTATTTTGCATTGACTTTTTTTGTCGACAGTGAGATGCTAGTCGCAGTTTTATTTTTTGCACCATGTGAAAAGGGGAGGCTAAACATGCGGCACTTTGTTATCTTTTTTCCACCGACCGATGACGGGCTTCACCTCTTTGTATTGGCTCGCATTCGGGCTGCGGGTGGAACCATTACGCTTCTTGAGCTCATCGAGCAGGTGAAGCAACACTTAAAAGTGAGCGAACCCGAGGTGTGGGCAGCTGATCGTTTGCTTGCAACCGGGAAAAAAGACTGGCATTTTTACGCCTATGAAGGTGGGCGTGTGTCAGTCGTCACTTGCAAGTGATGGTATTTTTGGAGGATATAAAAAAGCCCTTGAGATGTATTTCTTGAGGGCTTCGTTATTTATATATATATAATTATTTCAGCCGAATTGGTCGAAAATCAGTTTCGGTATCAAAAAAATCTACCTCTTCTTCTTTTTTGAGCCAAGCCACTATGCGTGTAGTCACCGGCAACAAGACAATTTCTATTACTATTTTAAAGACATAATTCGTGAGCCAAATGGTAGCAATAAGTGGCCATGGTAATACGCCAGCAAAAGCAATAAGTAAAAATACCGATGTATCAACGGCTTGTGCAATCGCGGTTGAGGTAATAGCGCGAAGGCCAAATCGTTTTCCACCAGTCTTTACTTTCATTTTTGCCAACACATAACTGTTTAAAAATTCTCCAAGCAAATATGCTGCCAAACTTGCAAGCACAATGCGAGGCACCACGCCTAATATATTCATGTATGATTCTTGCATTCCCCAGAGAGTATCAGCAGGCAGCATTCCCACCAGTACAAACGTGAGCACCATAAGAATATTCATGGCAAATCCAATCCAAATCACACGGCGTGCGCGGCTGAATCCATACACTTCGGTGAGAATATCACCAAACAAATAAGCAAGTGGAAATAAAATGGTTCCCCCATCAAAACTGATTTTGCCTAAGCCAGCAATTTTGACACTCGCAATGTTGGATAAAATTAAGACGACGGCAAACGCAGTGGTGATTACATCTATATGCTTGTAGGGTTTTGTCATAGTGAGGGTATTCGGATATTCAGATAATTCAGATTTACAGATGTGCGATAACGAGAGTGTCTTCTGTATCCGCATATTATTAATTAAGCCATTTCTTCTTCAATTGTATGAACGTATCGTTTTCAATTGCATCTCTCATTTGCTGCATCAGATTCAAAAAAAAGTGAACGTTGTGAATGGTGGCGAGACGGTAGGCCAAGAGTTCTTCTGCTTTAAACAGATGGTGCAGGTAGGCACGAGAGTGGTGGGTGCAGGTAAAGCAGGAACAATCTGCGTCGATCGGATTTTTGTCTG
>JAGOTR010000001.1:0-41577 GCA_018061685.1 Candidatus Magasanikiibacteriota bacterium | reverse complement strand
ACGTTGTGAATGGTGGCGAGACGGTAGGCCAAGAGTTCTTCTGCTTTAAACAGATGGTGCAGGTAGGCACGAGAGTGGTGGGTGCAGGTAAAGCAGGAACAATCTGCGTCGATCGGATTTTTGTCTGTTGCAAATTGTGCATTTGTAATAGTTAGTTGCAGTTTTTTTGCACCTAATTTTTGTTTTTGTTCAGGACAAATATAGAGCGTGCCGTTTCTTGCTAATCGGGTAGGAGAAACACAATCAAACATATCAACGCCTTGTTCAACCACGGCAAATAAATCTAACGGGGAGAGACCCACGCCCATAGTATATCGAGGTTTGTTTTCTGGGATGTACGGCATAACCCAGTCTAAAATATCTTTGGTTGCCGCCATGTTGTAGCCAATTGATTCTCCACCAATCGCAATGCCATCAAAATCAAGTGAGGTAATGGCACGGGCAGATTCCTCTCGCAATTCTTTATGCGTACCACCTTGAATAATACCAAATAATAATTGTTTTGAGTGTTGTTTTTTATGATAATGGACGCATCGTTTTGCCCACGCATGAGTACGCTCAAGCGCTTTTTGTGCATACTCTGCCGAGGCTGAATCGGGTGTGCATTCGTCAAACGCCATAATAATATCAGCACCGATTTTGTGTTGAATGTCTATGGCAATTTCTGGCGTAAATCGGTGGAGTGATCCGTCAATGTAACTCCGAAAGTCTACTCCCTCGTCGTCGATTTTTACCAATTTTTCTTGATTGTGATTTCCATCGTTACTTTCTTTTGCTTCTTTTTGCGCGCCCAAAGAAAATACTTGAAACCCGCCACTGTCTGTCAAAATGGGTTTATTCCACCCCATAAATGTATGGAGTCCGCCAAATTCTGCAATCACATTTTCTCCTGGGCGAAGGTGGAGGTGGTAGGTATTTCCTAAAATTATTTGCGCGTTACTTTTTTCTAAATCTTGAGTATCAAGTGTTTTGACGGTTGCCTGTGTGCCTACGGGCATAAAAATGGGCGTTTGAATATCACCATGTGGGGTATGAATGGTGCCACGACGGGCAGCGCATTCGGTGGATTTTGAGAGGAGGGTAAAAGACATAGAATATATAGGCCTATGGTAATAGGTTTTAACCGAAAAAGCAATGCTGTTTTCGAGAATACCAAAAGTATGATACGCTATAAAAATATAATCTATTTGTATATGAGAGAAACAAAACATTTTGATGCATCTTTTGAAAATAAAGAAACATCACAAAAAGAAACCGTTGTCCCTGGAAACGTATATCATACCTATGTTATTGAAAAAATAACTCCGGGATCGGCTGCAGACGTCGCAGGGCTTGTGAAAGGAGATCATATTTTGTCGGTAAATGGACAGGCTGTTGATATGCAGAATTTGAACTGGATGATTTCTTTGGTAGGTGCAGAGCCACTGATTCTTGATGTGTGTACGAGTACTGGAGAAAAAAGAACGGTGGTGGTACAGCCAAAATGGGACGAAACATCAGAGGCGTGGAAAATTGGCTATGTTTATTATGCCAAAACGTTGTACACCGTTGAGCATGAACAAACGGAAAGTGCTATTCATTTAGAAGTCCCAGTCTTTGTTGGAAATGCCCCTGAGAGGGGAGTGTTTGCTGATGTTGTGCTAGGAAAGCAAGAGACTGTTGATGGCAAAAAAAGAAGAGCTCTTTTGAAGTATGCTTTGATGTACGAAGATACTGCAGGAGAAAGAAAAGAATACGATGTTCTTGAGCATCATAATAGTGATAATGTACCTGTGTATCTTGATGAAGGAAGTAATCAGAATATTGGTGGACATTATTCAGATATAAAAAAAGAGTGTTCACTTCGACGTATTGATGATCGTCTTTTTGTTCATGCGTTGTTGCATGAGTTGCGTCATGCTGAACAATATCGAACAGGTATGTTTGACACAATCGAAGGATTATATGGTGCAACATCGGATCCGTCATATGGAGATGCTGGTTTCCAAATTCGAGAGAAAGAATTGGTGATAAAAAATGTTGAAACTATTCTACGCTATATGGTTCGTGATGAGACTATCGCGGATGATGTGGTGGCTGTGGCACAAAAAAATTTGCAAGCAGCCTATGACCGTATTGATAGTGCACAAACAGCACTTTTTCGAGAACAATCCGCACTTCGAGAGGGAGAAAAAACGGCTTCTTTGGGGCAGCATGAATTTGAAAGAAACATGTATAAAGAAAGATTTTTTCCACTCTTTAAGAAATCATTTGAACATATACAGGCTACATATTTTTCTGATAAATCATTTAATCCCTTTACTGATATTGAAAAAAGTACGCCTCGTATACAACAAGTATTGGGCCTATTGGTAAAAAATTTTACTCCCTCAGATGATCCTTTTGTGAATCTTTTACAGTATCAAGATATTGGCTTGGCTGTGCAATCGGCATTGTCTGGAAAAACAGGTATGGGACAGTGTGATTGGCAAGATATAAGAATTGATCCTTCAGGACAAGTAGAAATTCCTATTGTGGGTGGGGTTTCTTCGGTGATACTATTGGTTCATATTTCTCCAGATGAGGTTGCATCGTTTGAACAACAGAAACAAGAAGTACAGGAAGAAAGTAAAACAAAATGGAACGACCTGTATACAAAGAACGTTACAGAGCGAACAGAAAAAGTCAAACGTCTTGAACAAGAATTCACATTGGCAAAAAATGCACTTCCGACTACTCGTATTATTGATCCGCTATCTCTCGTCGATGTTCTTCGACTCCCAACACTCCTCATGGAACGCGACGCAGAGTTTGGTGCACTCAAAGGCTTACGACAAATAAAAGAAAGGACGGGAGTGAATTTGTTACAGCCGGTACAGCCACCACCACCTCATGAAGAATTATTAGAAGAAGGAATATCTCTTCAAGATTGGTTGCGACATGAAGTGGAAAGCCTTAACGCCGTACATGGGTATATGCAAGATATTGGTGTGCCTTTAGATTGCGTTCGTACATTTCGGCGGGATATTGGTAAAAAGAAAAAAAGAATACCAAAAAAACACGAAAGAATATAATTATTGTATATATTTTTTATGGATGAATCTCGAGCAGGCTCGATAAGAGAAAGAGGGACTGAAAAACAAATGGAAGAACAACGATTACAAGCACTCGCACATACGCTGTGGGGCAAAAAAGACCCCGATGGATTTAATGAAGCGTTTAACCAAGCAGTTCAAGAGGGATACTTGACTTCAGACGGTGTCATAACGCTAAGTGGGAAAAAATATCTTGTTGAATATGAACATAAAAAAGAAGAAGCTCGATTTCGTCGCATGGTAGGACAGCCCGCAACCGTTTCTCGACGTAGTGGTGTTCCTCGTTTAGAAGAAGCGGAAAAAAAATCAGCAGATTACCCTTTGCGAGAATTATTACATAAATTTGGATTAGCACCATATGCACATATTCGTGCCAATGAGTCCCGAGAACCACATGGTGGGCGTACGTATACGGTTCTTTTTAAAAGAGATATTCGTAATACTCGTTCAGAAGTGGTAATTCAATTAGATGGCTCTATTCAAAAAGGAAGTGGATTATTAGCACAAATTGAAGCCCGGCAAGAAGAAATTCGTCGATTATTAGGAATATAGTTTCATAGGTCGTATTGACAAAAAACAAAATTTTTACTACGGTGACACTCTTAAAATATTTTTTTAAGAGTGTTTTTGTTGTTAGGTGGTTGTTTTCTTGTGTGAAGAAAATAAGCATCTGGCGACAAAGTGTTCTTTTGTATACACCTGTGAACGCGGGTCGCCGGCGTTTACACAAAAGGGAGGATTTCATGGACGAGTTTATCAATCAGCCTGTATTTTTGCTGTGTGTGGTCGCGACGGTTGTTACTCTCCTGTTTTTCTTTTCGCTTCCTTCTGTCGGTTCGCCGACGAATGAGCGGATTTTGATTGAGATGGTGGATGGGGTGTTGATGCTCCGTGCCGCGCACTTCCCTGCCTATTCAGCCGGCGTGCTGTATGGCCTGTCTGTATTCACCCGCATTCGGGCACGGCGTTGCCCCGATGGCAAGGTGCGGGTGCTCATGCTTAAACAGCACCTGAAGCGGTTGAAAGAAACCGCACACCACTGTTTCCCCAACAAAAAGGATGTTGTTCTGGCACATGCCGTAGGCTGGGAAAAACAGCTCTTTGCTGCGGTGCGTGAATATTTCAAGCGTGGTGGAGACCCAAACTGGTGCTACATCCACATTGAAATCGGGCCGACCTCGGGTGGAGGGGCCATGCTCCGTGCCGCTCAAGCACAACTGCAAACATACATTGCTGTGTCTGCAGAGCTTCCTCTGTATGGCAATGGATTGGTGCTTTCGCCAGAGCGAGAGTTTTTTCGCCCTAAGGGTGTCTTGACCCCGTGGAAAGTCAAGGGGTTGTACGCAGAGTTGTTTCAGTTGAAGCAGCGTGCACGCAGCCGTCTTGCCGCTGCCGGAGTAGTCCTTAAAGTCGGAACAGATGTAGAGACCGTGCTCTTCAACCAAGAGGGGCATGTCGTTGAATTGGGCTGCGCCAATCTCGTGTTGGTCGATGAGTCAAACAAGACCCTCTTCATGTCTGCCGAACACCATCGATTCAGCGGACTCACTGAGTGGTTGGTCGTGCAGTACGTTGTGCTTGGCTTGTTGGGTAGTGGTTGGAAAGTGAAAAAAGTTCCAATCACCGAAGACATGCTTCGCACGTTGCCAGCGGCGTCCCTCGGTACTGCCGGGGGGATTGTGCGCATTTTGAGCTACGATGGTGAGACCCTTCCCGAATCATCCGTGATTCCGCGGCTTCAGGAGTTGCACAGCCAGGCGTGGAATGGCGAAGTATGGAGCAACGTGTTCTTGTCTTCGGTCATTCCTGAGTGCTGAACTGACTCATTCATGAAACATGTATTTGCCCCGTATGCACGTGTGACGTGTGTACGGGGCAGAAAGGATACCTATATTTGTCATTCACTTTCTGCTACAGTACCAGTATATGAAACCATATACTTTTTTTAATCTTTGTTGTGTCGCTGTTTCGGGCGTATTTTTGAGTGCCACACTTTTTTTATGGTTCACCGGCATTCATGCAGCCACAAACACTATTGATTCTGGTTCATTTGTTACATTTATAAGCGATCAAGAATTAAAAAATAATCACGCTGCAGACATTGCAAATTTTACTCCTCCCTCATCTACACCTGTTGTACCCACTTCTGAAGCGATTGTTGAAGAACCCACTCCCGTCGAACAGCCACTCCCACCATCCCTTACATTGGCAGTGCCATTCACCTCGCAAGCACCCGAAAAAAATTGGGAGCAGCCGTGGCAAGATGCGTGTGAAGAAGCGGCAATACTTATGATGGATGCGTATTACGAAGGCTATGGATTAAGCCCATTGTTTGCAAAAGATGAAATTATAAAAATGGTAGCGTTTGAAGACGCTCGTGAGTGGGGTTTAAGTATTGATATAGAAAAAATACAAGAAATTTTTACGGCATATTTGACATATGGAATTGGCGAACACACAAAAACGCCAAAGATTATAGAAAACCCTACAATAGAACAAATAAAAAGATTGTTGGCCAAGGGCAATCCGGTATTGGTGGTGGCAAATGGAAAAACATTACCCAATCCACATTTTCAAAATGGCGGGCCAGAGTACCATGCATTGGTCATTCGTGGGTACACTGAAGATACGTTTATTACCAACGATCCAGGCACGCAATTTGGAGAAAATTTTGTGTATAAACAACAAGATCTTATGAATGCCATTCGCGATTGGAATGATGGCGAGGTGGAGGCGGGGAGGAGAGTCGTTTTAGTTATTGAGTAATATGCAGATATGCGGATAATGCAGATTTACGGATCTGGTTGATTATTTGATGAATAGATTAATAGATTATTAGGACTAACCAGCCTATACAAATAATCCAATAATCTATTCATCAAAACTATCCGTAAATCTGCATTATCCGCATATCTGCATATGTTTTTATTAACACTAAACTATTTGACAAACGCACGTCCCTTTGTTACCGTATTTCTATATGAACAAACAACAGCAAAACGTAATCATTATTCGCAGTATTATTCGCCACCCAAAGCGGTGAGTTTTGTTGTATTGATTTTAAACGAAACAACAAACCACCGCGAGGTGGTTTTTTCTTATCTCTTTTTGTTTTTGAGAGGTAGGGGGCACTGGCTTGAAAATGGGTATTTTCGGGCAAGTGCCCTACGGGGTGTTCACATAAAGGAGTGGCGTATGCCCACAGAACAATCTCGGGTAGCGGGGGTTCGACTCGGCCGAGCTCGTGTTATCCACGATGGGATGGGAGGCCCGACTGTAGTGGCCCCCAGTGTTGTAGCTGCTCGGTGTACCGGGCATGCTCCAATCAAAAAAGGAGATGGAAAGACGTCAGGAACTCCTGTTGATCTCTCCGAACAGAAGCGACCGTAGTGTGTGCATAATACGCCCTTCCCAAGGGTGTATATGCCTAGGAATTGCTCTTCGGTCGCAATTCCCCCCTATATCTTCACATGTTTGGCGATATGTGGGGGAATCCCCCCACCCAGCTAAGGAGGCCAACATGGCTCAAGAAGAAGGATGGACATGTTCTGCGGGGCATCGCAACCGTGCGGAGCACCGCCGCTGTCAGACTACCGTGTTTGTCAAAGGGGCTACTTCACGAGGGAATCACGAGGCACAATGCCTGCATACTCGCCCTCCTGCTACTGAGGAAGATTCGAGGGACTCTACCTTCCCCCCCGGTGTACATGTGTACACCCAAGGGTGAAGCAGAAATTCTCGGAGTGGATCCAGCGTTAAACACGCTGTGACCCACTCCGGGATCACATCACTTTTGAAGAAAAACAGAACACTATCCATACGATGTGTTTTTTTGTTATGATACGGTGGTATATATGAACACTTTCCGTATGCAAGAGATATTAAACTTTTTAGAACAGTTAAATCCTGAGCAGCGTCGTGTGGTAGAGTCTGGCGACGGAGCCTGTTTAGTATTGGCTGGGGCGGGATCAGGAAAAACGCGAACCATTACCGCTCGGGTTGCCTACTTGTTGTCGCAGGGCGTATTTCCACAAGAAATTTTACTCGTGACTTTTACCAATAAAGCGGCAAGAGAAATGATTGCTCGCGTGGTGGGGCAAACCAAGAATCATTCGTCACTGCCGTGGGCAGGTACATTTCACCATATTGCCTTTAAAATTCTCAAACAATACGCAGCACTCTTGGGCTATGCGAATACGTTTAGTATTCTTGATAGTGATGATTCCACGCATTTGTTAAAACTCTGTATCAAACAAGAGGGGACTGATACCAGTGAAAAAAGATTCCCGTCCGCGAGGGTGGTGCAATCCATTATTTCGTTTGCGCGAAATGCCGAGCGCCCACTGTCGGACATTTTGGAAGAACAATATCCAAACTGGGCACATCTCTCTGAAACGATTGGACGCATTGCCGAAAGTTATGCACAAAAAAAACGCCAAGCACAGGCAATGGACTTTGACGATTTGTTAGTGAATTTGTATTTGTTATTGTTACAACACGAACCCGTGCGAAAAAAATTTGCCACGCAGTTTCGCTATTGCCTAGTCGACGAGTATCAAGATACCAATGCCATTCAAGCGTCGATTATGAAATTGTTTTCTTCTATCCATAACAATATTTTGGTGGTAGGCGATGATGCACAAAGTATTTATTCATTTCGTGCGGCAAACATTGAACACATTTTACAATTTGAAAAACAATACAAAGACGCACGCGTGTTTCGATTGGAAATTAATTATCGCTCTACTCCAGAAATTTTGGCAGTGGCGAACGATGTGATTCTTCACAATAAGCACCAATATGAAAAACATTTAGAAAGTGTGTTGCCATCGTTTGTGAAGCCAGAATTATCTGCCTTTGCCGACCAACAAGAAGAAGCGGCACACATTGCCAAAACCATTTTAGAACTGCGTGATGAAGGAATTCCTCTATCAGAAATGGCGGTATTATTCCGTGCATCGTTTCATTCGCAGGCACTTGAAGTCGAGTTGACTCGGCGTGACATTCCCTATGAATATCGTGGGGGCACACGGTTTTTTGATAGAGCACATATTAAAGATGTACTTGCTTTTGTTCGTATTTTTTCAAATAAAGAGGATAGCATTGCGTGGAGTAGAATACTCACCATGCAAGCGGGAATTGGTGCTACGACTGCGCTTAAAATTATTGATTGCATTGCACAACTGCCAGATCTTTCTGTGTTACATGAAGTGCGTATAAAATTATCTGCCCGCGCACAAGTCGGCTGGGCAGATTTTGTTTCTATTTGGAAACAAATTATGAGTACCGACGGCAGTCCAGCGTCTCTTATTTTGGCGGTGCTGGAGTCAAAGTATGTGGAGTATCTCAAATATGAATATCCTGATTATCGAGAACGCACGCAAGATATTGAACAACTTGCACGCTTTGCCGAGCGTGAACAAGACGTGCATACCTTTTTAGCCGATGTGACACTCCAAGAACAACAAGCAAAACCATCACGAGATGGTGAAGGTGCTCGTACCGATGATGAAGCCCCGCTTGTGTTATCAACTATTCACCAAGCAAAAGGCTTGGAATGGGAAGTGGTGTTTGTGATGCAGCTTGGTGCAGGCCAGTTTCCGAGTGAACGGTCTATGAAAGAAAAAAATGGCATTGAAGAAGAACGCCGATTGTTTTACGTGGCCGTGACCCGTGCCAAAAAACAATTATATTTTTCCTATTCACTCATGGGTGGCTATGGCACCATGCTGGGTGAAAAAAGTATGTTTTTGGAAGAAATGGATTATTCGCTCATACACACGGATTCACTCTCAACCGGCAACCGACTCACTGTTTTTTCTAATCCCAGCGATGATGTAGATGATATTGTATACGAATCGCTTGATGATGATACGGGGTGGAATGCGAGTAAGAAGAGTTTTTTAAAGAGTATTGAGGATTTATAAGTTAACATCTCAGTTACATGTCATCCTGAAACAAGTTCAGGATGACAATAGTATAGTAGAGTCTTGACAAAAGAGTATATTTTGCTATACTCACACCATATTTAAGCAAAAATATATTATGAACATGCAAGGAATCAAAGAAAAAACAATTTTAATCATCAAACCAGATGGCGTACAGCGTGGACTTGTAGGAGAAGTAGTGAAACGCCTCGAAAGAAAAGGGTTAAAAATTGTTGGGTTAAAAATGGAATATTTGAGTGAAGAAAAATTACGTGAGCACTATGCGCATCATGTAGAAAAGCCATTTTACCCAGGGCTTGAAGCATTTATGAAATCTTCTCCTGTGGTGATTATCTGTGCCGAAGGAAAAAATTCTATTGAAGCGGTTCGCTTGATTGCTGGCGTGACTGACGGGGCAAAAGCAGACGCAGGTACTATCCGAGGTGACTTGGCTATGGGATTTGCCAATGTGGTACATTGTTCAGATTCTGTTGAAACTGCTACCGCAGAAGTTGCTCGATTTTTTAGAGAAGAAGAAATCTTTGACTATTCAAAATCAGAATTCATGCATGTGTACATGGATGATGAGAGAAAATAGTTTTCTTACGAAAAACAAAAACAGACGCATCATAGAGTGGTGCGTTTTTGTATATTTTATTATGTCACTCCGAGCGGAGTCGAGGAGTTCAGAATCATCAGTGCGTTGATGTTCCTGAACTCCTCGACTCTTCGCCTGAAGGCTCATCGCTCGGAGTGACACAACACGTTAATTGCGTGCCCCGTTCTTCGGGGTCAATCGTTAATAGTTAATTGTCACTGTTGGGCCTGCCCATCGTAGCCGTAGCGCAGCGTAGGCGAAGATGGGGATAACTTTTCTTGACCACACATTTTTTGAGTAGTACAGTTAACCGTATCAATAAAATATATTATGAAACAAATTGCTCAACAATATATTTGCCGTTTTATTCAGAAGCTCCTCGTGATTGTGGATCTCTTTGTGTTTAATTGGATTCAGGAATTTTCCGGCAATATATTACAAGCAAAAAATACAAGCGTAAGCGCTTCATAGAAGAAACGCATACCACATTTGCACAAGTAATATCACCCCGGAAAAAATCCTCGGGTGATTTTTTTTAAACGCTTTGGCTTTTCTCTGTGAACTCTGTTGTTCATTGGGAAAAGCGGAGGATGTTTAGGAGTAAAGTGATCTTTAAAAAATATTTTGAGGGAACGCGAATAATTTTTTATTGAGACGGCGTGTGAAGAGATTGGTACATGGGTACTTTTTTCTTCGCACGCCGGCTCAATGTCTGAGTTTGGGGTGCATTCCACGGGAGGGGAGCTAAAAAAATGAGCCAGCCTTTGCTCAAAGACAATGCGAGCTTTTATTTGACACTCGGCGCCAAGGAGGGCGCTACATTTTCTTGTCCAGCACGCCGCTGTACTGCGAAGCATACGGTTGTCCGGAATTTGGCTGGGCAATCTTCGCAGCGCACGTTTGAGTGTAGTTCATGTCGTGAGAAATACACGACGAACGGACACCGATTCTGGTGAAAAAAATGAGGAGGAAGGAGCCCATCTCATTCAAAGAACTTCGCGTTCCCTCCCCCTCGTGCCCCCACTTTGGAAAAAGTAGGGGTGCGAGGGGCACACCGCCTGCATATTTATTTTTATCTGTTAGAATAATAAAAATATGAAATTATATACCAAACAATTTTCTTTTTTCTTTTTTTTCGCCTAACCCTTTGGTGAGTTGTTTTGTAAAAAAATAATTCGCCGAAGGAGGCGATTTTTTATTTGTACTGGTCGGTGGCTTTGGCAAAATGATAGGGTGTATCGTTTTACGAAAGCCGCCGGTCAGGGAGATCGGTGAGGCGTGGTCTATCCCAAGAGGGAAAGGAAAAAACATTATGGGTACGCGAGTAACCAGTGGAAACTCAACTCCTGCTCCTGCACAGGCTGACCCAAAGAAGGTTCCCAAGCAGCCAATTGTTTTGGGGGAGGTAACGCCGCAACCCCGTACGGAACACCAGCGGGTGCCTTTGCCGCACTAGGTTTTTTCGGCACCGTCAATGGACAAGTTTGTGATGAAAAGTGCATACCCACATGTACAATTCATCACAAACTTTCCTACAAAAAACACCCATTCCATCATCACATATACACATGAATATATTTCGTGTGTATATAGGAGATTTTTATGGAATGTGGTGTTTTTGTTTGACCGAAAAAATAAAATTGTGTATAGTTATAAGTGATCTTCTTCGTCTTATTTTTATCCGTTGCAAGTTACCAAGGGATGTCTATATTGTTCCGACCTGTGGGTCGGAGTTGCGGCAACCCACCTATTTTTTGTAGGGGTAATTAATAGACGAGAGAGGATCGATAAAAACAATCCCGAGTGGGGTTGTTTTTGTATCCGTATATTTACAAAAATAATAATCTTTGATAAAACTAATGAGTCTTAAATCGGATCGTGGCGCAGTTGGTAGCGCGCAGGGCTGGGGGTCCTGAGGCCGCGGGTTCGAGCCCCGCCGGTCCGACCAAAATATTTTATGGGAAAAGTTATCTTAATTCTTCACCTTAATCCTAAATCCTTACTTCTTTCAATTAAAAATAAAAGAAGTAAGGATTTAGGATTAAGAATTGAGAAGTAAGGGATTTTTTTGGGAGGGAAATATTATGACAAATGAATTTCAATTTGAGAAATTTCCGGTGTATCAAAAATCGGAAGAATTTTATGTTCATGTTATACAAATTTTTAAAAATAAAAAAATAGAAAAGCATATACAAGATCAACTAAAACGAGCGGCACTGAGCATCGTTTTAAATATTGCTGAGGGTTCTGGAAAATATAGTAAAAACGATAAAAAGAATTTTTATATAATAGCTAAGGGTTCGGTAAACGAATGTGTAGCATTATTACGAATTTTAAAAATTGAGCAATATATTTCTGAAGATTTGTTTAGTGCGTTATATGATTTGCTTTGTAGTATCGCCAAAATGCTTTCAGGATTGATTCGTAGTATGTTGCAAAGAGAATGATTTGTGACGTTTATATAAAAAAAATCCTCCAAAAAGAGGAATATCTATATAAGTAGGGGGAGCGAACGGCAGCAGTGACTTCCCCCGGAAGTGTACTGCCGTTCTCTCTGGCTGTGTTTAGCTGTGCAATTCCTCCCAAAGCTCCTCCCACGCGGCTTTGAACGCGTTGTTGTGGGTGGTGAGGTTCCGCCGTTCGCAGATCTCCTTGAACGTGGCTTCAAATTGGCCCTTTGTGAGGCTGGGATTTGCTTGGTTCCACTCACGCAAATCTGCTTGCGCCGGTGCGTATTCGGCAAATTCCGAAGAGGGATTTCCCCCCACAGAAAGGCATGAATTGCCATTGAATCGAGGCGTTGCCATACTCCACCTTTCAGCCACGCAACAAGGGTTGAGAATCTCGCGCGGCAGTCAAGGTACAGTACTTTGTATATATAAAACCACCCGCCTCTTCGGCGGGTGGTTTGTGCATCGTGTTGATACAAGAACTACACCAGCCAAGAGGCAGTGAATACAGTGGTAGTGGTGGTAGTTGTTACAAATGGTATATTCATATTGCTTGATTCATCCACTATAGAGTGATAGTATTGATTCTGTCAACCATAGCTGTGGATATGATTATACCATTTTCAAACCAATACCAAATGATTCCAAAGCAACTCCTCCGAAAGGCGGGGTATCATGAGTTTGTAGATCCTCGAACAAGAAAGGTCAGTTATGTTCGCACACTCCGCCCCAGCGTATTTTATCCGCGCTTTCATGCGTATGTAGAAATGAAAGACGTAGGGTTTGACGTGAATTTGCATTTAGATCAAAAACAAGCTAGCTATAGTGGCACATCTATGCACGCCGGTGAGTACGAGGGCGAGGCGGTGGAGCGCGAGGCTGCACGGATACATGCGGTGATTGAGGGCATGAGGTTTCACCTCTAACCTGCCTGCCGGCAGGCAGGTTCCAAATTCCTATTTCCTAATCCCTAATTCCCAAATAAATTTTGATCACGTTTTTTGGGGAATTAGGGAAACAAAAAACCATCCCGACTCAGTCGGGATGGTTTTTTTATACTATTACGCGGTAACTTTTTTTGTTTCAGTCTTTCGGCAGCGTCCGCAAAGGAGTTCGCCTTGCAATTTTTGCAAGTTTGGTCGTTGCACTCGCAAGGTTTTGTTTTTTGCATGACTTCGGTTTGCTGCTGATTGTGGAATTTTGCCACAGTTGTCGCAAATACGTGACATATGAGTATTGAAATAATAGAAATACTACAGTATAGTAAGAGTGTCGAAAGTATATATAAGAATACTAATTTTGTCAAGAATAGCTTTTATTTGAATTGTATATGGACTTAATTGCACGCATATTTTTCTTTATCGTCATGCTGCCCTCGGCCATTATTCATGAATATATGCATGGGTATGTGGCAGATCAGCTAGGAGACCCAACGGCTCGTTATGCCGGCAGATTGACCCTGAACCCATTAGCACACATTGACCTGTGGGGTACTATTTTGCTTCCGCTTATGTTGTTTGTTGGGTCTGGTGGCAACTTTTTGTTTGCCTACGCCAAGCCGGTGCCATACAACCCATATAATTTGAAAAATCAAAAATGGGGGTCGGTGCTCGTTGCTATTGCCGGGCCATTGTCTAATTTTGTTTTGGCTATTGTATTTGGCCTATTAACTCGAGTAATCCCTACGGGTGACATAACGTTATTTTTGTCCATTGTGGTATATGCCAATGTGCTGTTAGGGGTATTTAATTTAGTCCCAATTCCACCCCTTGATGGGTCAAAAATTTTGTTTGCCGTGTTGCCTGATTCTATGCACAATGTGCGTGCCAATTTAGAGCGATATGGGTTTGTTATTTTGCTCATCTTTATTTTCTTTTTCTTTGATATATTGCAGCCGTTTATTGAATTCTTTTATACGTTGTTTACGGGTGGGGGAGGCGGTAGATTTTAATCCGTCTTTTCCCGACTCGGTCGGGGTACGACAGGATTACTTCATATAAGAAAATAAAAATCACCGAAAAATTCGATAGTTTTTTTATAAGTAGAGTATAGGCTATACGCATATTGACAAAACCATAAAAAAGAGCTAGGGTTTGCACCAGCTCTTTTTGCATTCTGCTCAAAGAGTTGACACTCCAAAAAACAAGGAGCAATCACGTGTTTCAACCCACCCAGGCCCATGTGGCCACTTTGAGTTTTCGCCTCTTCGCGAGGAAGCCCAACGATCCCCGTCACTATGTCGTGCTCGATGAGCGCGGAAGCGAGATGGGGCAGGTCTTCGTGGACGGCGATTCGGCCACGGTTGTGCTTCACTACACCTTCCCGTCTCCCGTGACGGGGACGCCGACCTCGATTCAGGTCAAAAAGAGCGGTTTCACCGCTTTTGACGCCTGGTACGCATGGTTCAGCAACACATTTGTTGGTCACAAGCTCAAGGTGACCATGCAGGATCGAGGTCCGATCACTCCTCAGTGAGTGACAACGACCTCAAGCCCCAAGCCCCCCAACACCATGGGGGGCTTCACATATCTTGACAAAACCTCACTCCCCATATATACTCCCCCTAGTTATTAATTATTCCAGCGGAGTAATCAGGGTATCTACCCTGATGAAAACGCCTGTATCAGGCCACCGGTTGGAAGAAATTTCTTCTTGATTCACAAAAGAAATTATCTTCACTGTACCGCAAATGCCTTTTACACAAGAGCATTTTTTTATTTATTCATGGGTATTATAGTAATACCCTGAGCAACATATTTACTCATCTATGCCTACGATGAATCAAATTCTGCGCAAAGGCAGAACAAGCAAAACGACCAAGTCAAAGTCGCCAGCGTTGCAATTTACTTACGATAGTTTGCACCGCAAAAAAACAGAACTTCAAAAAGGAGCTCCGTTCAAGCGTGGCGTATGTACCAAGGTGTATACCATGACACCAAAAAAACCAAACTCTGCTCTGCGTAAAGTTGCGAAAGTACGGTTATCAAACGGAATGGAAGTTATTGCCTATATTCCAGGTGAAGGACACAATTTGCAAGAACACTCTATCGTTCTTATTCGTGGTGGACGTGTAAAAGATTTGCCGGGTGTTCGTTATCATATTGTTCGCGGGGTGTACGATACGCAAGGTATTGACGCACGTCGAAGAAGTCGATCGCTCTACGGAACAAAACGACCGAAAAAATAGTTTGTTTCATATTTTGATTTTTTAATTTCTATTTATTCTGGCAGCATTCGTGGTGAATTCCTTCACCCAACCGCTTGCCTGTTAGCAACCTCTTCATATGCGCGGAAAACAAGCCCCGAAAAGAGACATTTTACCAGATCCAAAGTATCATAATGAACTCTTGGCAAAATTTATTAACTATCTCATGATGAATGGGAAAAAAACTATTGCACAACAAATTGTGTACGCAACATTAGAAAAATTGGCCGAAAAAAAAGATGGTGATGCAATTAAATTATTTGAAAAAGTAATTGAAACCGTAAAACCACAAGTAGAAGTTCGCTCAAAACGTGTGGGTGGTGCCAACTATCAAGTACCTATGCCCGTTCTTGGCAACCGTGGAAATACCTTAGCATTCCGCTGGATTTTGGTTGCTGCACGTGCACGCAAAAACGGTCCTATGGTAGAAAAATTGACTGCTGAATTTTTGGATATTTTAGAAGGTGTTGGTGGCTCTATCAAAAAACGTGATGATGCACACCGCATGGCCGAAGCAAACAAAGCCTTTGCTCACTTTGCTCGACGTGGATAAGTTTGGATTTCTTCCCAATCGTATTCATTTACATTTTTTATTTCACCTATGCCTCGAGAATATTCACTAGACCATACCCGTAATATCGGGATTATGGCTCACATTGACGCTGGTAAAACAACCTTTACCGAACGCGTATTATTTTATACCGGAAAAAAACATAAAATCGGAGAAGTGCATGAAGGTGCTGCCGAAATGGACTGGATGGAACAAGAAAAAGAACGTGGTATTACTATCACGAGTGCCGCGACAACGTGTTTTTGGAATAATCATCGCATTAACATTATTGATACTCCAGGTCACGTTGACTTTACCGTAGAAGTAGAACGATCACTCCGTGTACTCGACGGCGCTATTGCCCTGTTCGACGGATCTCAAGGGGTAGAGCCACAATCAGAAACCGTGTGGCGACAGGCAGATAAATATGGCGTACCACGCATGTGTTTTGCTAATAAAATGGATAAAATGGGGGCTGATTTTTACATGACGCTCACCTCTATTCAAACTCGTTTATCAAATAAAGCATTTGCCATTCAATTACCTATTGGTGAAGAATCGAGCTTTAAAGGACTTATCGATTTAGTTGAAAAAAAGGCATATAAATTTGAAGGTGAATTTGGTGAAAATATTAGTGAAATAGACATTCCAGCCGATATGGTGGAACAGGTAGAAACATACCGCAATCAATTATTAGAAAAAGTAGCAGAAGCAAATGATGCCATGATGGATCGTTATTTAGGTGGTGACACGTTTACCGTAGAAGAAATCCGAGCAGCTATCCGCTCTATGGTACTCAAAAATGAATTGTACCCTGTGATGTGTGGATCAGCGCTTGGAAACGTGGGTGTGCAACGAGCGTTAGACTCTGTGGTGTACTACTTACCATCACCACTCGATGTACCGGAACTCGAAGGTGAAGATGTGAACGATGCCGAGAAAAAAATTGTGGTCAAAGCATCAGACGATGAACCATTTGCTGCGCTTGCATTTAAAGTAGCTACTGATCCATTTGTGGGGAAATTAATTTTCTTCCGCGTGTATTCAGGAAAAGTGAGTGCAGGAACGTATATTATTAATACCCGTACAGGAAATAAAGAACGATTGGCTCGTATTGTTCGCTTGCACGCCAATTCTCGTGAAGATGTGCAAGATGTGTATTCCGGAGAAATTGCTGCGGCAATTGGGCTTAAAGATACTCGTACAGGGGACACGCTTTGTGCAGAAACTCGTGAACTCATGCTTGAAAATATTGTGTTTCCAGAGCCAGTTATTTCTGTTGCTATTGAACCAAAAACAAAACAAGATCAAGAAAAAATGGGTATGGCACTTCAAAAACTTGCCGAAGAAGACCCAACTTTCCGTGTCAAAACAGATGATGAAACGCTCCAAACCATTATTTCTGGTATGGGAGAGTTGCATCTTGATATTATTGTTGACCGCATGAGACGCGAGTTTAAAGTAGAAGCAAACGTGGGCGCACCACAAGTAGCATACCGAGAAACTATTCGAGAAAGTGCTGAAGCAGAAGGAAAATATATCAAACAATCTGGTGGACGTGGACAATACGGACATTGCTGGCTTAAAATTGAACCACTTCCTGTTGAAAGTACCGAGCGTTTGGAATTTGTGGACGATATTAAAGGTGGTCTTATTCCAAAAGAATATATTAAACCAATTGAAAAAGGGGTGGAAGAAACCATGGACAAAGGAATTGTCGCTGGGTATCCACTTGAAAAAGTAAAAGTGACGGTATTTGATGGAAGTTATCACGATGTTGACTCTTCTGAAATTGCGTTTAAATTGGCTGCTGCCATGGCGTTTACCGCTGCGGTAAAAAAAGCAAAACCAGTTATTTTGGAACCAATTATGTCTGTAGAAGTTGTGACCCCAGAAGCACACATGGGTGACGTCATTGGCGACTTAAACTCAAAGCGTGGACAAATTGAAAGTATGACCGATCGTGGACAAGCCAAGGTCGTGAAAGCAAAAGTACCGCTTTCTAGCATGTTTGGCTATGTGAGTAACTTGCGTTCTATGACGAGTGGCCGAGCGAGTTATGCCATGGAATTTTCTCACTATGCAGAAGTTCCAAAAAATGTTGAAATGCAAATTGTGGAAGGGAAGAAGTAGTAGTTCCTTCTTGAAAACAAGAAACAAAAAACACCCTCAGTTGAAGGGTGTTTTTTTATTTGTCATTCCCAAGCCATGCTTGCCGGCAGGTAGGAAATCGGGGATCCACGTGATATAAGTGGACCCCCATGTTCATGGGGATGACACACAAACACACTATTTTTTTACAATTAAAAACACAATCGTCATCGAAAACAAAAACCACACAATTAATGTGAGTCGAAGGGCCAAAAATTTTGGATCTTGAAAAATAGTTCGAACGTTATCGAGAAGAGTGGGGTACCCCGCTTTATGAAATGGTGACAGTAATCGAAGTGTCCAGACAATACCCCGTTTTGCCAGCACCATTTGGTTTTTCATCTGTTGCCGTTCCAAATAGCGAAGTTGTTTTTTTTCATTTGCATCCAACTGTTTTTTTTCTTTGAGTGTTTGAATGGATTGCGTCACACTTGATAATACATAATACTGTTCGCATTCTTCTTGTTGTTCTGGGTGAACATTCAACGCACTGGTGAGGTTGGTCATCATTTTTCCTAATCGTTGAATTTCATGCCTCCACATATTGGCAATAATGGTTACCAACAGTATGGCTCCACCAATAACCGCAATATCAAACGCAATCACCATAAGTGGTGGGTAAATGATAATAAGAATAACGAGCACAATAACAAAGGTAATACTCAAAAAAGGGAGTGCCAAAGAACGGTGTGCTACTGGGGCTGTGGGCATAGGGTGAAACCCCGGAAGGTCGTGTGACATAAAAAAATACGAAATAATCAAGTAAGAAGTGGAATGTTTTTTGTAGTATAGCACACTTTTTACTTGCGTTCTTGGCGTTGGTTTCGTATACTTCCTTTTGTATTTTTTCTATGCAATTTTCTGTACTTACATTATTCCCCGACATGATTCGCTCGTATACCGATGCGAGTATTTTGGGTCGCGCACAAAAACAGGGGCATATAGCCGTGCGTACCGTGAACATTCGTGATTTTTCTGCCGACACTCGGGGTACGGTAGACGATACGCCGTACGGTGGGGGAGCGGGTATGATTATGAAGCCAGAACCAATTTATCATGCATTGGTGTCTATTGACGCTATTCCATTTCAAAAAGCGAATGGGTTGTCAAAAGTAAAAAAGATATTTACCGGTGGAATAAAAAGAAAAAAAAGAACCGTGGTGTTGTCACCTCGAGGTCGTCAATTTACCCAAAGCATTGCCGAATCATGGGCGGGTTTAGACGAAATTATTTTTATTTGCGGACGGTACGAAGGTATTGATCAACGGGTCGTTGATCACATGGCAGACGAAGAAATTTCCGTGGGGCCGTATGTATTGGCAGGTGGCGAACTGGGTACTCTTGTTATGATTGAAGCTGTTTCTCGACTTATCCCCGGTGTTCTTGGGAATCCAGAATCACTTAAAGAAGAAACACATCATTTTGAAAGTGATACAGAGTACGCACAATACACGAAGCCAGCGGATTTTAAAGGCTGGAAAGTGCCAGATGTTCTTTTGAGTGGGGATCATAAAAAAATTGCAGATTGGCGTAAAAAGTAAGGAAAAATGGAACCCTAGTTGTATAGAATTTTCTCTTTTCAATACTTATCCCCACAATTGGGGAGGGTAAGTCTCTTGACATAGTTCTCGCACCTCGTATATAATACTCGAGCATTAAAAACTTACATTTTCCAAAGCCCAAAAAAATGGGAACTGGGAGAAGCAAAGAGTAACTTATTCATGTCCGTGAACCGTTGGTTCAAGAGCATGATCCGGTTTCTCTTTTTTATTCAAAGAGAACTTCAGCGATCATTACAACTCATCAACCAACCATAAACAAGTAAGGTTCAAATATATATGAATCCGTCTTCGCCGAAAGGCTACGCCGGACAAGTCAAGCATATATAACAGAACAAATACTATCAATACTTCACATTAGAAATGTGACAAAAAGATAGAAAAACAACGTCTATTCAAAAAAAAATTTTGAGCTGTGGACTTCGGTTCACAGATTATCAACTCTTTGACTGTCGTGAGACAGTTTTATCGGGCGATTTGACTGTGTTGGCTACGAAAAATGACTTCGTCATCTCGTAGCTCAATGCAATCTCACTTCGTTCGATTTCATTGAGAGTTTGATCCTGGCTCAGGATGAACGTTGGCGGTGTGTCTAAGGCATGCAAGTCGAGCGACGTGTTTACCTTCGGGTGAATTACGAGCGGCAAATGGGAGAGTAACACATTGGTAACCTACCTTCGAGTCGAGCATAGCCCAGCGAAAGCTGGATTAATACTCGATAGTCATGGGGGGTCTTCGGACATTCCCATGTAAACTTTTTGGCTCGAAGAGGGGCCTATGACTTATCAGCTAGTTGGTGAGGTAATAGCTCACCAAGGCTACGACGAGTACCGGGCGTGAGAGCGTGACCCGGCTCACTGGGACTGAGACACGGCCCAGACTCCTACGGGAGGCTGCAGTCAAGAATATTCCACAATGCCCGAAAGGGTGATGGAGCGACACCGCGTGCAGGAAGACGCCCTTCGGGGTGTAAACTGCTTTTCTCTACGACGAATTTGTGACGGTAGTAGAGGAATAAGAGGTTGCTAACTCTGTGCCAGCAGCAGCGGTAATACAGAGACCTCAAACGTTATCCGGATTCATTGGGCGTAAAGCGTCCGCAGGTGGTTTAGTACGTTATGGGTCAAATCCTAAGGCTTAACTTTAGGACTGCTCGTAATACGGCTAAACTAGAGGCTGGTAGAGGCAAGCGGAACTGTCAGTGTAGTCGTAATAAGCGCTGATATTGACAGGAACACCAAAGGCGAAAGCAGCTTGCTGGAACATGCCTGACACTCATGGACGAAAGCGTGGGGAGCGAAGGGGATTAGATACCCCCGTAGTCCACGCCCTAAACGATGTGTACTAGGTATTCGGAGTATCGACCCTCCGAGTGCCGTTGAAAAAAGCTAACGCGTTAAGTACACCGCCTGGGGAGTACGGCCGCAAGGTTAAAACTCAAAGGAATAGACGGGGACCCGCACAAGTAGAGGATCATGCGGTTTAATTCGATGATACGCGTGGAACCTTACCTAGGCTTGACATGTAGCTGCAAGCCCCGAGAAACCGGGGCCGCTTTCGAAGGTGCTACACAGGTGCTGCATGGTTGCCGTCAGCTCGTGCCGTGAGGTGTACCGTTCAGTCGGGTAACGAGCGCAACCCTCGTCGTGTGTTACATTGTACACACGAGACTGCCCCGGTAACGGGGAGGAAGGCGGGGACGACGTCAAATCAGCATGGCTCTTACGCCTAGGGCAACACGCATGATACAATGGTCGGTACAATGGGTAGCCAAACCGCGAGGTGGAGCTAATCCCACAAAGCCGATCCCAGTTCAGATTGTAGGCTGCAATTCGCCTGCATGAAGTTGGATTTACTAGTAACCGCGAATCAGAACGTCGCGGTGAATACGTTCTCGGGTCTTGTACTCACCGCCCGTCATACCACGAAAGTTGGCAGCACCCGAAAGCTCTTTTTTAAGGGATTAAGGTGAGGTCAGTAATCAGGGTAAAGTCGTAACAAGGCATCCGTAGCGGAAGCTGTGGATGGATCACCTCCTTTCTGGAGTACTTGTTTTCTCGAAAGAGAAAACACTCTTGTCGAATCGAGATCTATCTGTTGAAAAACAGGTCTGATCGAGATACCTGAAACTAGATCAATCATGATCTAGGATCAGTAGGCGTTGTTTGTTGCCGTCAAACGCAACTCTCTTTTTGTCACGTTTATGGTGTGAAATAGTTCTTGAACAATGGTTGTGTTCATATATCAAAAAAACTCGCTTAGTGCGGGTTTTTTTTTGTGTAAAGATTAAGACTAAGATCAAGAACAAAAATTAATCTCAGTCTTAATCTTAATCTTTTTTTATTCTTGACGAAGCAGATTATTCTGACTATACTTTTATATAGTACGTAGTTTCGAAAGGGGGTATTTTTAATATATAACACCTATGTCACTCGACAGATTGATTGATTTGGCAAAGCGAACGGGCGATAGATTAATTATTCATGATCCATATACCAATCGGGATATGGTTATTATGGATGTAGATCAATATACACGGCTTTTAGAAGGAAGAACGTCTGTGCATGATTTAACCAGTCAGCAAATGGTGGATAAAATTAATCGCGATGTGTCTATTTGGCGCTCAAATCATGAAGAAGATGAGCAAGAGGAACTGGCTGCTGGTTTGTATGAAGAAGTGCTCGACATGCCGTTATTTCAAGAAAATTTTGAACAAGACGATGAGGATTCCTCGGAGGATGATTGGGAATCTATTGGCGATGTGGTAGAAGAACACTATGGTGATTTTTTTCAAAAAGAAACGTCTTCTGTATCGGAAAAAGTAACACATACACCTTTTTCGTATGAAGATCTTCCTCAAGAACAAGAAGGTGATGTTGCCAGTACAGACTTAGTGTATGAAATTCCTGTGACTGAAGAATTAAATTTTGTTCAGCCTGTTTCTGTTGAAACGTACCCACAAAATCCACCACCACAACATATTCCACGAGTTCACATGCCAGAAACGGCCTTTGGTGGAGTACAAAAGCCACTCAAAGAAAAAGAGCGGTCTCCTATTTTTTTTGAAGAGCCCCTTTCATAGTTATCGTGGTGTATATTTCTCCACATCGTCCCCAACAGTGTGCTTGACGAAACTTTTTGTTCAAGCTATAATGGCTCCGCCTTTATTTTTTATTTTGGCATCCTTTTTATCATAAATTAATAATATCCCGCTGGATCACAAATCTGCTTCGACCACTCGAACTGCAGTGCGGGACGTTTTCAAGCCGTATGGCAGACATATTTCAAAGAACAAAGCCACACGTAAACGTTGGTACCATCGGTCACGTTGACCACGGTAAAACAACCACAACAGCAGCCATTTTAAAGGTTGCTGCCGCTCATGGGCTTACCGCCCAATCAAAAGGTGTTGACGAAATTGACGCTGCACCAGAAGAAAAAGCACGTGGAATTACCATTGCCACCGCACACGTAGAATACGAAACAGAAACACGTCACTACGCACACGTAGACTGTCCAGGTCACGCTGATTATGTCAAAAACATGATTACCGGAGCCGCTCAAATGGATGGAGCTATTCTTGTTGTTTCAGCAGCAGACGGTCCAATGCCTCAAACACGAGAACACATCTTGCTTGCTCGTCAAGTTGGTGTACCATACATCGTGGTATTTTTGAACAAAGTTGACCAAGTGTCAGATCCAGAATTGATTGACTTGGTAGAAGAAGAAATTCGTGATTTGCTTAAAAAATACGAATTCCCTGGCGACGAAACTCCAATTATTCGTGGTTCATCGTTGAAAGCGTTGGAAAACCCAACAGACGAAGCAGCCGCCAAACCTATCCTTGACTTGTTAAAAACCTTGGATTCTTATATTCCAGAACCAGTTCGTGATTTGGATAAAGATTTCCTCATGCCTATCGAAGACGTATTTTCTATCGAAGGTCGTGGAACTGTAGTTACCGGACGTGTTGACCGTGGTATGGCCAAAGTCGGTGACGAAGTTGCCATCGTTGGTATGGGAACAGAAATTACCAAAACCACAGTAACGGGCGTTGAAATGTTTAACAAATCACTCGACCGTGCACAAGCTGGTGACAATGCTGGTATTCTTCTCCGTGGTACCAAAAAAGAAGACGTCCAACGTGGTCAAGTACTTGCAAAACCAGGTACCATTACCCCACATACTGAATTTGAAACTGAAATTTACGCATTGACCAAAGAAGAAGGTGGACGACACAAACCATTCTTTAAAGGATATAAACCACAATTCTATATCCGTACAACCGACGTAACAGGTGAAGTTTCCTTGCCAGCCGGTGTAGAGATGGTGATGCCAGGAGATACTGTAACAGCAACCGTAAAATTATTAGTTCCAGTTGCTTTAGAAGAAAAAATGCGTTTCGCTATCCGCGAAGGTGGACGCACCGTAGGAGCTGGAGTTGTCATCAAAATTATTACCTAATTTAAGTAGTTGCGATACTCGAGAGGAGCTCTTTTAACGTAAAGAGCTCCCTCGGTATCCACCGTTCTTTTATTGTTATTTTACTTGTATGTCAGATGCTGCCGTTAAAAATGTACAAGAGGGAAGTGGAACAAAAATTCGTATTAAAATTCGTGCATACGATAGCAAAATTATTGATATTGCATGCAAAACGATTATTGATACAGCCGAAAGAAATAATGCTAAAATAGTAGGGCCAGTGCCTCTTCCTACTGAAAAAAGTAAGTTTAGTGTTGCTCGATCTACCTTTGTGCACAAAACCGCTTCAGAACAATATGAGATGCGTGTCCATAAACGGTTGATTGATATTGTTACTCTTACACCAAAAGCAATCGACGCCCTCATGAATTTAAACTTACCAACTGGCGTTGATGTGGCTATTAAAATGATGTAACCCAGGCTACGTCCGGCTTCGCTTCACTACGCGCGGACTACGCCGGGCAGGTCTACAAATTAAAAATAAGTTATTCATAAATGAACAGCTTGCACGGCGTAGCCCGCAGGCGAAGCCGTGTGGATAACATGGTGATTTCTTTCTCTTGACAAGAAAGAATCAGTCTAGTATTATATTGCCACTTGAACAAATTAAAAAATCAGTATTTAGTATCATTTCAAATAAGATTTCTCTCCAAAAAAAGAAGAGAAAAAACATTTGCACCGATTCAGTATACTGAGGAATATGTGCCTTCTGCACAGACGTCTCTCGAATAAAAACGAGAAATACTTCCTCATCATCAGTATTGTTGCAATTGCGAGTATTCCTGATGAGAGCGTATTTCTCGTTTTATATTTTATAGGTCAATCGTGTAATAAAAATTGTCTTCTCCAGAACCTTTACTATGAAATTTATCCTTGGAAAAAAACTTGGTATGACACAAGTGTTTCGTGAAGACGGAACCATTGTTCCTGTGACAAGAGTCAAAGCAGGTCCTTGTGTTGTGACACAAGTAAAAACGCAAGAAAAACAAGGTGTTGCTGCTGTACAAGTAGGATATGGTGTTCAAAAACAATATCGTTTGTCAAAAGCGGAACAAGGACACTTAAAAGGCTTGCAAACAGTTCAATTTTTGCGTGATTTTCGTACTGATGATGCTCATGGATTAGAAAGAGGAAATACCTTTACGGTACAAATTTTTACTCCAGGAGAAAAAGTACAAGTAACAGGTTCATCAAAAGGAAAAGGATTTCAAGGTGTTGTAAAACGACATGGTTTCCGTGGAAGTTTAAAAACACATGGACACAAAGACCAATTGCGCATGCCTGGTTCTATTGGATCTACCGGACCACAACGTGTATTTAAAGGTACTCGTATGGGTGGCCACATGGGTGATGATCGCGTGACAGTAAAAAATCTTGAAATTGTTGATGTATTATTAGAAGAAAATGAATTATTAATTAAAGGTGCTATTCCTGGTGCTCGTGGTAATTTATTGCTTATCAGCACGCAAGATGGAATGATTGAAGTACAAAACATGCCTTCTTCAGAAGAAATGATTGCTCCCGCAGAAGCTGCGCAATCAGAAATTCCTGTGGAAGCTGTAGATGCACCCGTTGATGCAAAAGAAGATGCATCTGTTACTCAAACTCAATAGTTTCACCCTATATGCCAAAGGTTGTCGTATACAATGCAAATGGAAAAGAGAATGGTACCATCGATGTGTCTGATGTTGTATTTGGTGTGACTGGAAAAAAGGATGTCGTACACCAAGTGTACTTAGCTCTTGAAGCAAATGCACGTGAACCATGGGCACACACGAAAGATCGGGGAGACGTTCGTGGTGGTGGAAAAAAACCATGGAAGCAAAAAGGTACAGGACGCGCTCGACACGGTTCTATTCGTTCACCGATTTGGAAAGGTGGAGGGGTAACCTTTGGTCCATTGAATGTTCGCAATTATGTTCAAAAAATAAACAAAAAAATGAACAAAAAAGCGGTACAACTTTGTTTAAAAGACAAAATAAAACATGAAAAATTCTTTGTTGTTGAATCACTTCCTGTAAGTGGTAAAACAAAAGAAATGGCAGCATTCCGAGGCAATATGCCAGGAATGGGAAAATCCACATTGATTGTCACTAATGGAGGCGATGAATTAATTGCTCGCTCTGTACGAAACATCTCAACCGTTCATTTGCAACGAGCACAAGATGTGAATGTGGCCGATCTCTTGCATCATCAATATATTATTATTACCAAAGACGCATTAGTTTCGCTTGAAAAAAGATTAGCATAATTCTATGGGATTACTTGATAAAATGAAAAAAAATCCATCAACTGACCACGACCACGACCACGATCATGACCATGATCACGAGGCTGTTGTTGCTCCCAAAAAAAACGCAGCAAAAAAAACAAAGAAAGATGCTGCCGTAACTCCAGAAAAGCAAACGTATCGTGTCGGTGGAAGTGTCTTGGTAAAACCAGTGACAAGTGAAAAAACAGCACGACAAGAATCAAAAGGTCAATATACCTTTGCCGTGCGAATTTCTGCCACAAAATTACAAGTAAAACGAGCAATTCTTGCGGTGTATGGTGTACAGCCAATCGCTGTCAACATGATCAATGTAGAAGGAAAAATTGCTCGATTTGGACGATCAAGTGGAAAAAGAAAAGATTGGAAAAAAGCAATTGTGGTATTACCAAAAGGTAAAACCATTCATATTCACGAAGGAGTATAAGTTTGGCTGAAAAAGCCAACAGGCATTCGAACGCGTTTCGTTTCCCTGTTGGCCTTTTGAGCCGATTCGAATGTATTCACACACGCTGTATGCCAATAAAAGTGTACAAACCAACAACCCCCGGAAGACGCAAATCAAGCGTCCAAGATTTTTCGGATATTACAAAAACAAGACCTGAAAAAACCTTGCTTCAACATATCCAAAAAAAGAGCGGACGAAATAATACCGGAAGAATTACTGTGCGTCACCGCGGTGGTGGAGCCAAGCAACAATACCGTATGGTTGATTTTGCTTGCACCAATTTTGATGCTGTTGGAACGGTTACTGCAATTGAATACGATCCAAATCGTGGACCACGCATTATCTTAGTTACCTACGAAGATGGAACAAAAGTATACATGTTAGGATACGAAGGTGTTGCTGTTGGAGATACTGTTGTCTCTTCTCAAAACCAAGTTGAACCAAAATCAGGCGCACGCATGCCATTAGAATATATCCCAGTTGGTATGTTCGTATATAATGTTGAGCTTCGTCCTGGATTAGGTGGAACATTGGTTCGTGGAGCAGGGCTTGCCGCTCAAATTCAAGCAATTGAAGGAAAATATGCACAATTAAAAATGCCATCTGGCGAAATGCGACTTTTTCCAAAAGAATCCATGGCCAATGTTGGTCGGGTAGGAAATGGAGATTACCGATTGGTCCGTATTGGAAAAGCCGGCCGCATGAGACACCGAGGATGGCGTCCAACGGTAAAAGGAAAAAATATGAACCCAGTAGACCATCCACACGGAGGTGGAGAAGGACACTCGCCGATTGGTTTGAAGGGTGGTCCAAAAACTCCATGGGGTAAAAAAGCATTGGGGGTCAAAACAAGAAAAAGAGGAAAATGGTCAGATAAATTCATCGTTCAAAGACGCAAAAAGAAAAAATAATTTGTACTTGAGGAGCTTGTGTTGTATCCATCAGCACAGCCCTAACTATTGAAGGACGTACTATTCTATGTCACGCAGTTTAAAAAAAGGACTTTTTATCAACGAAAGATTGATGGAAAAAGTTCAAAAAGCACAACAAAGTGGAAACAAACAGCCTATAAAAACATGGGCACGTGCATCTACCATTACTCCACAAATGGTAGGGATGACATTTTTGGTACACAATGGAAAATTATTTTTAGAAGTGTTTGTGGATGAAAATATGGTTGGCCATAAGTTAGGCGAATTTTCTCCAACCCGTAAATTTATTAGCCATGGTGGAAAAATGGCAAAAGCAGAAGCTAAATAATTTTTATGAAAATGGAAACCCAAGCACAATTAAAACAACTTCGCATGAGTCCACGAAAAGTACGATTACTTGTTGATATGGTTCGTGGAATGAAAGCAGTCGACGCGGTCGTGCAATTGACATACTCAAAAAAGTCAGCTGCAAAACCAGTAAAAAAGTTGATTGAATCAGCCATGGCAAATGCCGAGCATAACCATAAAATTGAAAAGAGTACCTTGGTAGTCAAGCGTGCCTTTGTCAACGAAGGTGATGCACTCAAGCGATGGATGCCTCGTGCTATGGGACGTGCGACTCCTCTTCGAAAAAGAGCCTCACACATTACCGTAATACTTGAAGGAGATACTGAAGAAATTGCTGTACAGGAAGCAGTGGTTCAAGAAGAAGCAACCAACGTTACCCCAAAGTCAAAAAAAACTACTCCGGTTCGCGCAGCGAAAAAAAAGATAACACAATAATTGATACCTATTCGTATGGGTCACAAAGTCCATCCCAAAATTCATAGAACACCAGTGATTTTCCCATGGGATTCACGTTGGTTTTCGAATAAAGAGTACGGCGTTCTTTTGGAACAAGATGTTTTGATTCGTACGTATATTCAAAAAAAATGTAAAGATGCACAAGTGGACGCTGTAAGTGTTTCTCGTGGTCCAAACAATGTGAGTATCACTATTTTGGCAGCAAAACCAGGATTTATTATTGGAAGAAGTGGGCAAGGATTAGAAGAAATTCGCAAATATATTGAAACAAAAATTTTAAAAATGAAATCAAAAGCAAAGATTCATGTAAAAGAAGTACGCTCACCAGCATTGTCTGCTTCTGTTGTTGCACAAAGTATTGCCGCCGATACAGAAAAACGTATGCCCTTCCGTCGTATCATGAAGCAAACGATTGAGCGTGTAATGAAATCAGGTGCGCAAGGAATTAAAATTAAAATGGCAGGTCGGTTAAACGGAGCAGAAATTGCCCGTACCGAAATGTTGGCACAAGGAAAAATTCCTTTGATTACGCTTCGAAGTGATGTTGATTATGCGATTGTTGAAGCACACACTATTTTTGGAAAAATTGGTATTAAAGTATGGATTTATTGCGGAGAAGTATTTGGAATCAAAGATAAATTTGAAGAAAAAGAAGCTCCACAAGCACCTGCCAAAAAGAAACCTAGCATTTCATAAGTATGTTATTACCTAAAAAAGTAAAACACAGAAAATGGCATAAACTCCGAAGACGCAATAAAGGAGTTGCTACCAGAGCAACCTCCGTTGCCTTTGGCAGTTTCGGATTAGTTGCGACCACTCATGCGTGGGTTTCTTCACGTCAAATTGAAGCAGCTCGACGTGTCTTGACCCGATATATCCGTCGTTCAGGACGAGTCTGGATTCGTGTATTCCCAGACCGACCTGTGACAAAGAAAGGATCGGAAGTACCTATGGGTGGAGGAAAAGGTTCACCGGATCATTATGTCACAACCATCAAACCAGGAACTGTACTTTTTGAAATGGATGGTATTCCCGAAGGTGAAGCACGAGAAGGATTACTCTTGGCAGCATACAAATTGCCATTGCAAGCTCGTTTTGTGAAAAAAATATAACCGGTTTTGTATGATGATAAAAGATTTAACACAAAAAACAGAAAAAGAGTTGACTGAACTTCTCGTGCAAGAACAAGCACACCTTCGGGTTTTGTTGTTTCAAGCAAGCGAAAGACAGTTAGCAAAAGTAACGTTAGTCAAAAAAACAAAAAAAACAATTGCTCGTATTTTGACAGTGCTTCGTATGAAGCGCGTCCTACACAACGCATAAACTTATTTGTATGTCAGAAACTCTTACAAACAATCCACAACAAACAAGAAAAAGACAGCTCACGGGAGAAGTATTGAGTGTGGTAGAAAATAAAACCATTCATGTTATTGTGCGTATGCAAAAAATGCATCCTAAATATAAAAAACAATATTGGGTGAGTAAAAAATACGCAGTGCATGACGAAATGAATAGTGCACAAATGCATGATGAAGTGGTGTTTCAAGAGTCGAGACCATACAGTAAAACAAAAAAATGGAAATTAGTACGTATTGCAAAAAAACACGTTATATAATAGTATTCCCTCACTATGGTTCAGCATAGATCCATGCTCAAAGTAGCAGACAATACAGGCGCAAAGAAGTTAATGGTATTTCGTGTTCTTGGTGGATACAAGAAACGATATGCTACTATTGGTGATATCGTGACCTGCACCATTAAGGAAGCCGCACCTCGTGGTATGGTAAAAAAAGGGGAAGTGGTACATGCGGTAATTGTGCGTCAGGCAAAAGAAATGCGAAGAAGCAACGGAACGTATATCCGCTTTGATGAAAATGCCGCAGTTATTATTGATAAAAAAAGTAAAGAGCCAAAAGGCACACGTATTTTTGGACCAGTTGCTCGAGAGCTTCGACAAAATGGGTATCAAAAAATTGTGTCTTTAGCCCCTGAAGTATTGTAAGTATTTCAGTAAAGCAATAGCCCTATAAAATAATTTTTCTATGCATATCAAAACAGGAGACAATGTACAAGTATTGACAGGAAAAGAACGCGGTAAAAATGGCACCGTCGTCCAGGTTTTGTTAAACAAAAAAAATGCACAGAATTATGTGGTTATTGATGGATTAAATATTAGAAAAAAACATATTCGTTCACAAAAAAAAGGTCAAAGTGGGCAAATTATTGAACTCCCTGGACCAATTCATATTAGTAACGTCATGCTTATTGATCCAAAAACCAAAAAACCAACTCGCGTTGGCTTTGCGCAAGATGGAGATAAAAAGAAACGCGTTGCAAAGAAAAGTACTGAATATATAGACTAATCATTATTATGGAACCACTTTTGTATACACAATATAAACGCGATGTTGCCCCGGCTTTAAAGCAAGAATTTGGGTATACCAACATTATGCAAGTGCCAAAGATCAATAAAATTGTTCTCAATGTTGGCTATGGAAGACAAGCAAAAGATGGTGCCTTTATTGACATGGTCGAACAAACATTGCAATCGATTACCGGACAAAAGCCTGTTCATAATAAAACTACCAAATCTATCTCGAACTTTAAAATTCGTGAAGGTATGGACATTGGTATGTCGGTGACCTTGCGTGGAAAAAAAATGTATGAATTTTTATACAAAATGATTCACTTGACATTACCTCGCGTTCGCGATTTTCGCGGATTGACTGATAAAGGTATTGATAGACAAGGAAATTATACCCTCGGATTTAAAGAGCATGTCGCGTTTCCAGAAGTAAGTGGAACGGGAAATGCGGATAAGATTCATGGGCTGCAAGTGATTATCGCGACTAGCGCAAAAAATAAAAAAGAAGGACTGGCGTTACTCGTGAAAATGGGTATTCCATTTAAGCAATAATTATTCCACTCGAATTTCTATGGCAACACAAGGACAAAAAGCAAAATCAAACAAAAAACAAAAATTTAGTACACGACAAGTGCGCCGTTGTTTTCGCTGTGGAAGAAGAAGAAGTTTTTTGAGACGATTTCGTTTATGCCGTATTTGCTTTAGAGAATTAGCAAATAGTGGGTTATTACCCGGAGTTCGAAAGTCAAGTTGGTAATATATACTTTAATAATAATATCTTCGTAACCTCTCTATCAATCACTATCGTATGATGACAGATCCAATAGCAGACATGTTAACTCGCATTCGCAACGCACAGATGGCTGGAAACCGTACTGTGCAGATTCCTGCATCAAAATTAAAAAAGCGATTAGCCGCTATTCTTTTAGAAGAAGGCTATATTGCTCGTATTGAAGAAGTGGCGGGAATCCCAGCAATGCTTGTATTGGAATTATTATACCGTGATGGAAAACCAATGATTCAGCATATCCAAAGAGAAAGTGCTCCAGGACATCGCGTGTATAAAAAATCAACTGAATTAGCTCGTGTGTTGAACGATTATGGTTTTGCTATTATCTCAACTTCACAAGGGCTTATGACCAATAAACAAGCACGAGATAAAGGAGTGGGCGGAGAAGTTCTCTGTTCTATTTATTAAGAGTGTTCAGAGTTCAGAGCGTGTGCTTCATCCTCACCATACTGGTGAATACCACGCTCCGAATTCTGAACTAATATTCACGTATGTCACGTATAGGAAAACAACATATTACTATTCCAGCGGGCGTCACAGCAACTATTGACGGCAATGTTTTGGTTGTTCAAGGACCAAAAGGAACATTGCGCCGAACACTTCACTCATTGGTGACGGTGCGTATTGAAGAAAATGCTATTATTGTTGATGTGAAGAATAAAGAAGAAAAGCAAGAACGTGCCCTTTGGGGAACATTTGCTTCTCATGCAAAAAATATGGTACGTGGCGTGACCGAAGGATTTAAAAAAGAATTAGAAATCAATGGTGTTGGCTACCGCGTCGCCATGCAAGGAAAAGATTTGAAACTTGAAGTTGGATTTTCTCATTCTGTTATTTTTCCAGCACCAGAAGGAATTACATTTGCTGTGGAAAAAAATTTGATGACCATTACCGGTATTGATAAAGAATTGGTTGGCAAAACAGCGGCTGAAATTCGACAAACCAAAAAACCAGAACCGTATAAAGGAAAAGGAATCAAATATATCGATGAAATAATTCGTCGAAAAGCTGGAAAAGCTGCGAAGAGCGCTTAATTTTTACCTGTATGAAATTTACAAAAAGAGAACAAAAAGAAAAAAGACAACGCAGAGTACGCGCCAGTATTTCTGGTACGCCGACTCGTCCTCGATTGACCGTTTCTCGGAGTTTACTCGGCATGTATGTGCAGCTCATCGATGATGTGAGCGGAAAAACGCTTGCGAGTGCTAACAGTAAAAAAGATGCAGCAGGAGCAGCTGACGCAGGAGAACGAAAAGGAAAAGTTGCTGTTGCCTATGCATTAGGAAAAATGCTAGCACAAAGAGCCTCCGCCGCTGGTATTACTGCCGTAGTATTTGATCGAGCAGGGTATGCCTATACGGGAAGAGTTCAAGCGGTTGCTGATGGCGCTCGAGATGGTGGATTATTATTCTAATACTTGCCCAATTATTTAAACCAGTCACATATGGCACAAGAAGGTAGAGACAAAAGAAAACCAATGAAGAGAAAAGAGAAACCAGAGTTTGATCAACAAATTGTTGACATGGCTCGTGTTACTCGTGTTACCAAAGGTGGTAAGCAGCTCAATTTTCGAGTTTGTATTGTGATTGGTGACAGAAAAGGACGCGTTGGATTTGGATTGGCTAAAGGAGCTGACGTGCAAATTGCCGTTGGTAAAGCTGTTCATCAAGCGGAAAAAACCATGATTCGCGTGCCTATTCGTAAAGAAACAATTCCTCATCGTGTAGAAGCCAAATTTAAAGCAGCCAAAGTCATGTTGAAACCCGCACCAAAAGGATCTGGAGTTATTGCTGGTGGTGCGACTCGTATTATTTTGGAACTTGCTGGCGTGCCAAATGCATCTGCAAAAACACTTGGAAAAACAAACAATAAAGTAACGAATGTGTGTGCGACATTTGCCGCATTACAACAATTTTTACCAAAAGGTCACCACCATACCGTGGTGAAAAAAGCGACTGTGAAAAAAGAAGATGCTCCGAAGGCTGTTGCTGCCGTAGCAACAAAGCCAAAAAAAGTAGTCGCAAAAAAAACAACAAAAACAAGTAAAGATGTATAACATTTTCTAATATCTTGCTGATATGGCACTTTCTGCACATACAATTCAGCCACATCCAAAATCACACACCTCAAAAAAACGTGTTGGTCGTGGGAATGGATCTGGAAAAGGCACCTACTCAAGTCGTGGTCTCAAAGGACAACGTGCTCGTTCTGGTGGAAAAGGTGGTGTTCAACGCCGTGGATTTAAGGCTGCACTTCAAAAAGTACCAAAACTCCGTGGTTTCCACAGTTTAGTGAACAAAAAAGAATTAGTTACCTTAACCACATTAGAACGTATCGTCGCTTCTGGTGACGTGGTTACTCCAGCATTTTTGCATAAAAAAGGTGTTGTTGATGCACCAAAAAATGGCGTCAAAGTTGTTGCAACCGGAACACTCACAAAAAAAATCACTCTCAAAGGATGTTTAGTGAGTAAAACAGGTATTGCTGCCATTGAAAAAGCAGGTGGTAGTATTGTATTCTAGTTCTTGATTTCAACCTAAGTCTTTTCTTCATTAGGAATATATTGTAGGAATTGTCGCATGCCGTATGCTACGGAGCATCTTTCCTCGTGTTTCCTTCTATTTCCTCTTCGTATGTGGAAAAAAATAGTACATATTTGGAACATGAAAGATCTTCGTAAAAGCATTCTTTTTGTGTTAGGAATGCTTGTTATTTTTCGTATCGCAGCGCATATTCCTGTTCCTGGCGTGAATCCTGAAGGATTAAAACAATTTTTACAAGGCAATCAAATTTTGGGATTATTAAATGTTTTTTCTGGTGGCACATTAGAAAATTTTTCTGTTGTGATGCTTGGTGTTGCTCCTTATATTACGGCGTCTATCATTTTTCAATTGCTTCAAATGGTGGTTCCACGCCTAGAAGAATTGCGTAAAGAAGGTGAGTCTGGTCAACAAAAAATTCAACTCTATACGCGGTTAGCATCTGTGCCGCTTGCGATTTTACAATCGTTTGCATTGATCCAATTACTCCGTCAATCACAAGCAAATATCTTAACTGATATTACTACCATGACATACGTGGGAATTATTTTGACCACGACTGCCGGAACCGTGTTTTTAATGTGGATTGGTGAATTGATTACCGAAAAGAAAATTGGAAATGGTATTTCACTTCTTATTTTTGCAGGTATCGTTGCCTCACTTCCACAAGCGGTACAAACAGCAATCCTCAATTATACTCCAGCAGATTTATACACCTACTTGTTATTTATTGCCATTACGATTGTGACGGTGGTAAGTGTGGTGGTGGTCAACGAAGGACAACGCCATATTCCAGTCAATTATGCAAAAAGTGCTATTGGCACTCGATCATTTGGTGGCACCTCAAGTTATTTGCCACTTCGCATTAATACCGCAGGTGTTATTCCAATCATTTTTGCCATTTCATTGATTTTATTCCCTTCCATGATCGCACAATTTTTTGTGAATAGTGGGGGATTGCTTGGTCGTGTTGCTGTGGGAACGATTCAATTATTTCAAAACCAAACATTCTATACTATTTCATATTTTGTATTGGTGTTTGCCTTTACCTATTTTTACACTGCTGTTATTTTTCAACCAAACAAAGTGGCTGAAAATTTACAACGACAAGGTGGTTTTATTCCAGGTATTCGACCTGGTAAAGAAACCGAGCAGTACTTAGGAAAAATTATGACACGATTGGTATTTTCTGGCGCACTCTTTCTTGGTATGATTGCTGTTCTGCCATTTATTTTGCAAGCCGTCACCGGCACGCAAGCATTAGCGATTGGTGGTACCAGTTTACTTATCGTTGTGAGTGTTGCAATTGATATTGCTAAACAAATTGAAGCACAATTATCACTTCATGAATACGATCGTTCGTAAATAAAAAAGACGGTCTATTCAAAAAAGTGCTCAAATATAGTATATACATAATCCCGCTGAGCGGGATTATTTTGTACCCGTCTTCGCCTGAGGGCTACGCCGGGTAAACTCCTTAAAAGACTCCGTTTGACATGAGGAGCTTGCCCGGCGTAGCTGGAGCGCCTGTCTACCGGCAGGCAGGAAGTGAAGCCGGACGAAGACGGGGGCATATAATTCATGATATACTTTTACATATAATAACTCTTTATGAAAAAAATACTTATTCTCATGGGTATTCCTGGAAGTGGAAAGGGAACACAGGCACGTCTTTTGGCACAGCGATATGGCTATGGGCATATTTCAACTGGTGATTTACTTCGTCGGCTCGATACTGACCCAGCAGCTTCTGCCGAAGACAAAGCCATGCTTCTCGACATGAAACAAGGCAATTTAGTTGCCGACACGCTTATTTACCGACTGGCATTTCGAGAAATTTTGTCGTATCTCAAACAAGGCAAAGGAGTAATTTTAGATGGTGCAATTCGGAGTGTCGACCAAGCCAAAGCCTATAATACGTTTTTTGAAGAGCAGGGAATTGTTTCCGATGTGCTTGTGATTGATATTGCGCTGTCAAACGATATTGGATATAAACGCATGACTAAAAGAAAAGTATGTGCAGGATGTGGCGACATTTTGCCATATACCCCTGAAAATGATGAAAAAGAGGTATGTGATAAATGCGGCGGATCCTTGGTAGTACGAAGCGACGATACACCAGAAATAATTGAAAAAAGATTGCGGGAGCAGGGAAACGAAAAATTGGCTCCTATTTTAGCCTATTACGATACTCTGGGTATGTTGGTGCATGTGGATGGCTCTCAACATATTACGGCTGTTGATGAAGATGTTGAGAAAATTTTACACATGAACAAATAATAGTCTGACCAGTATGTCACATATAAAAAAACCAGAAGAAATACAATACCTCATCAAAGGCGGTAAGCTCATGGGTGAAATTTTAGAAAAACTCGTGGCTCTTGTGGCACCGGGTGTGTCTGCGTATGACATTGATGCAGAAGCAGAAAAATTAATTAAGGCTTGCGGCGGCAGACCTGCGTTTAAAGGGTATCAAAGTCATCCACGAGATCCCAAATTTCCCAGTACCATTTGTGCCTCGGTCAACGAAGAAGTGGTACACGGCATTGCCACCAAACAAAAAATATTACGAGAAGGCGATATTTTTAGTATTGATATTGGCATGCAGTGGCCAGTGAATTGTGGCTTGGGTGCAAAGGGCAATGGTTTTTTTACCGATACTGCCTTGACCGTTGCGGTAGGAAAAATTCCCAAAGCAACACAACAATTACTTGATGTAACCAAAACATCACTTGAAAAAGGTATTGCCGCCATGCGTATTGGTGGCAGCATTGCCGACATTGGCAAAGCCGTGGAATCATATGTAGTGCCATACAAATACGGCATTGTAGACGATTTAGTGGGCCATGGTGTTGGGTATGCGGTTCACGAAGATCCACGCGTTCCCAATTATTATGACCATACACTCGAAAAATGGAAAATTGAACCCGGCCTCGTGATTGCTATTGAACCGATGATTACCGCTGGTAGCCCACGGGTAAAAACCGCAGCCGACGGGTGGAGTATTTCTACCGTAGACAAAAGTTTAAGTGCACATTTTGAACACACGATTGTGGTTACCGAATCAGATATTCTTGTTGTGACACGGCGTCCACATGAAACGTACTAGTAGTATGAACATCCTTGGTATTGATTACGGGCAAAAAAATATTGGCTTAGCATGGATGCAGCTCGGCTTAGATGTTGTGTTACCGTTTGGAAGAATGACAGAAAAAGTACCAGAAAAACAAATAGAAAAAATTGTTTCACTTATCAAAGAAGAAAAAATTAATCGCGTTGCTATTGGATTGCCGCTCACACTGGAAGACGGAACAGAAAATAAAAATACCGAGCGTGTCAGAGCCTTTGGTGAAAAAATAGAAGAAGCAGCAGGAGTACCCGTGGTCTACGTCGATGAACGACTCAGTTCGTTTGAAGCTGATGACATGGGTGGAGATGTGACGCGTGACGAAAAGGCAGCCATGGTCATACTTGAAACCTATCGGGCTCATTTGGATGGGGGCATCTCGCTTTCGGGGAATACATTATTTTTGTAAGCATCTTGTATGCACGCCATTGTGTTATCACAGCAGCCCATTCGAGAGTATGATGCGTTGGTAACGTTGTATACCAAAGAGCATGGTAAGTATGATGTGATTGCCAAGGGGCTCAAAAAAAGTACGAGTAAACATGCCAGTGTATTGCAGCCATGTGCATTCGTTGATGCGCAAATTGTTCGTGGCAAAGAAATAGACTATCTCACCACCGTGTATGTAGAAGAATATTTTTCACATATTCGAACGAATATCGTGTATGCCAGCATTGCCCAGGCAATGGCAAAAGGGTATAGCCAATTGTTTGAACCAAAAGAGCGAGATACGCGTGCCTTTGATCACCTGTATCACAGTCTCGATCAAGTCTCTCGAGTCACCTCGGCAATAACCATTTTTTTAGATATTTTTTTTCTTCGTACCATTGCGTTATTAGGCTTTCCGCCAAACCTTACTGCCTGTGGCAATTGTGAAAAAGATTTACAACACGAAGAGACAAGCTTTTTCTTGTTTGAAACAGGGGAGGGGGTATGTGTTTCTTGCATGCCGGACTCCTCAATACACAAAAAAACAGGTATTTGGCTTTCGTCTAGAAGCCGTGAGTATCTCGTTCAAGCACTTGAACTAAGGGTATTTGAAGAAGAATCACTTCACCCAAGCGATACTACCTGCCGAGAAGAGGTGCATGAGGCGGTATATGGCTATTCTACGTTCCATACCGGGCGGCGGGTATTTGACTGGGCAAATATAGAGAAATTGCTTTGTAGAGCCTAATTTATACACATATTCGTCTCTTGACGAACCACGTATTTTATAGTATAGTTTGCCTACTTTAAATTGACTCGTTTGTATATGTCACAAGATAACATGGTAAAATTGGAATGTACGGTGTGTAAGCATGTGAATTATTTTTCTCGAAAGAATAAAAAGATTTTGAAAGATCGCTTAGAATTGAAAAAACATTGTCAATTCTGCGTGTCACATACTTCACATAAAGAAACCAAGTAACATTCAAAAACAACGCTCTTCCAAAAGCGTTGTTTTTTATTCAGATGGGTATCTTGATTTCTTTTCTATTTCTGATATGATGTGAAGGTGTTAATTTTTATAGAGTAATAGTTAATTGCTTGCCCGGCGCCTGCCTGCCGGCAGGCAGGTAGCCCTCAGGCGAAGTCGGGTCAATTGTGAATAGGTAACAGTCAACACGGGCGTGTCGTATAATGGTAGTACGTTGGTCTCCAAAACCAACTGCGTAGGTTCGATTCCTGCCACGCCTGCATTTTCTGAGAGATGCCCCTTTCAAATTTTAACAAACATGCTCTAACGAACTATGACTATTTGGAATACTATTTATAAGCAGTTTAAAAATGGTGGTGCTGCATGGGCAACCCTTTCCGAAGAAGTACATCCGTTATTTACATCGTTTGTGAACCAATCAACCTTTGAGGTTCAATCTGCTTTTGATATTGGGTGTGGAACGGGAAAATATTTGAAAGCATTACAATCTCAAGGATTTAAAACAGCAGGTATCGATTCAAGTGATATTGCTGTCCAAATGACCAAATCGATACTTGATGATGATTCGGATATTTTTTGTGTTAATATGTTTACATTTGAAATTCCGAAAAATAGGTATGATTTTATTATTTCAATTTCGACTATTCATCACGGCACAAAAAAGAGTGTTGAGCAGCTCGTGAACACTATCTATGAAGTTCTTGTAAAAAATGGAAAATTTTTTATTACCGTTCCTGATTTTGAAGCGAATAAAAAAAAGAACAATTTTAAAGATCAAGAAGAAATAGAGGTGGGGACGTTTGTTCCAGTCTCAGGTCCTGAAAAAGGACTGCCTCATAGTTTTTATACAAAAGAAGAAGCTAAAAAATTATTTTCAAAATTTAACAATGTACAAGTAACCGCTGATAGCTATGGCCGGTGGGTTATTCGTGGTTCTAAGTAATTTTTTCAATTTGATTGGTCATTATAAATATTGTTTTTTTTCACAATCTGCCGCAAGAAAAGAGTATACCCATGCTCTTTTTTTATATGAAAAAAATTTTTTTGTGATATACTACATACAATTAAATTCACTTCTTCATGCTATCATATGAATTTTCCGCCTCTATCAAAACAGTATAGTGTTGCCCTCGCTATTATGGTATTTTTTCTCATCTGTGTTGGTTTTTTATATGTTGCACAAAACAAAAAAGTAGACCTATTACAACAAGAAATTGCCAATTTGTCGATGAATGTGCAAAAACAAAAAAACGATGTTTCTGCACAACCAAAGCCAGTAGCTCCAAACGAAGATAGCCTGCAACAGCCGATACAACATACCAATTCAGAGTCAGATGGTTTTGCCTCACTCATGAATTATGCCTATTTTGAAAACACCGATTTGTCGTATGAAGTAAAAGTCGCACTGGTAGGGGCGTTAGGAAAATACAGAAAAACAGATGCACCAACCGCTTCAAATGACTATCGATTAAGCGATGTCTGTCAATTTGAGGATGCAAATTTATCGGATACAAAAATTATGAAAAAAATTATTTCAGCAGATATTCCAAATGGATATCAGGTGTATGTGTGTGATCAGGATGTGCATTATGGTGGAGGCTACTATGTTCACCATCAATACACCGGAGGAATTCCGGGTACGGGAACCGTGGGTTTGATTGATGCGTGGTATGGTCCGTTTTCGCAAAGTATTTTGCTGACCCAAGAGGATGTGTGTGCCCCGCACAGTGCGTTTCAAAGTTATGAGTGGTTTGCTGCACTCAATGACTTGTATGCAAAAGGGGAGTATATGACAGATAGAATTGGCGTATCAGATCAAGGAATAGGGGGGTGTCTTGTTGCAGATCAAAAATATTTTGTCTTTATTCCAGAGGATTTTGCCTCAGCGTCATACTGTGGTGACATATGGCGATACACTATCGCTACAGGGAAGTTGGAGGCAGCAACTGGGCCACAGTATTGTGCCGCAAAATTTGGTGACAGAGATACTACGTCAATTTCATTTGAGGGCAAACAACCCGATACGACGTATACCTCTTGTATTGCACATACGGGAACATATTTTTTTCTTGAAAATAGGGTAGAGGTGACGAAAACGAATTGTGAGTAGACAGGTGAAATATACGTATACAAAAAGAGCCTCTTGGCTCTTTTTTATTACCGCAGTCCATGCAACTCCACCTCAAGTTCCTGAATATATTCCTGCCGCACAAACCACTGTTCTTCGGCTGCTTGTAATTTTTGCGTCACATCTTGAAACGCATCTTGTTTCAATCGTGAAAACGTATCGGTATTTTTTTCAAACCAATGCAACAGGTCTTGTTTTTCTTTTTCTAGTTCCATCATTTCAAGCTCTGTGTCACGCAAGAGTTTTTTTTCTTCTTTGAGAATTTTTTGTATTTCTATGCGGGCAAGTTTTAATTCTATTTTTTGTTTTGGTGGAGTGGCTATTATTTTTTCTTGAATATGTAATTGCTCTTTTAAGTGATACACATAATTTTCATAATCATGGTGCGAACGAACCACTTTGCCCCCACCCACTTCAATAATGCTCGTGGCTATGGTATTCACAAACGTTCTATTGTGACTCACAAATAAAATTGTCATGCGAGAATGTTCAAGGGCGTTTGCCAATGCTTCAACGGTTTCAAAGTCTAAATGATTGGTGGGTTCGTCTAACAGCAGCACATCATTTTTTTGGAGTAATAGACCCGCCAAACACAGGCGTGCTTTTTCGCCTCCACTTAACATGCCAATATTTTTTTTGAGATCATCTTGACGAAACAAAAAGTTGCCCGCCATTTCATACAGATCTTGCTGATTTGCCGTGCCACCCGACATACGAGCTAAATAGGTTTGGAGTTGCTCGGTTACCACCAGCATATC
>JAGOTR010000038.1 GCA_018061685.1 Candidatus Magasanikiibacteriota bacterium | reverse complement strand
GGACTCATAATTCCTACGTTTTGATGTTTTTTCATCCACGCAACAACCGTGGCAATAGTACCCGGTTCTACGCGCATATCCGGATTTAAAAACAACAAAAAATCACCACTCGCTTTTTCTACGGCTTGATTATTTGCTGCAGAAAATCCATTATTGGTTGTATTTGCTATCAACTGAACATGCGGATAGGTGGATTGAATACTTGATACCGTTGCATCTTTTGATGCATTATCGACAATAATATGTTCATAAGATAATTCTCCTACCCCCTTTTGCACAGACGCAATTTGTTTCAAAATGAGTCCCTCCGAATTCCAAGTAACAGTAATAACAGACAAATCCATACGGGGTAAAAATAACTAAACGAACTACATGAGCAAAGAATCAATGACGCGGACTCACACATCATCGTAAACATGTTTTACTTCCCTACTCAACAGCACGCTGTGAAAAATTGTGCATATTGTACGCTACTTACCAAAAACAATCAAGTGTGCTGCTATCAGTATCCTTAGCAAGCGGCACTCTCTCCGGAAGAGATTCCTTCTTTTTTGAGATGCGCATATTTTTGCATCACATCATCCATGGCAACATGCACTTCACGGAGCTGTATGCCATATTCTTCCAAGCGAGTAGACGAAAGAAAATTATTTGAACGTCCTTTTGTAGCTAATCCTTGTTTCACTAAATCATCATTCGTAATCCATTCATTCGTGTGCGCGGGATCAACATATTTTTCATACAGTGCCATAATTTCTCGGTGTTTGAGTATACCCGGATTGGTAATATGAAAAATACCGGGCGCTTTTTTTTCAAGAAGTGAACGAAAGGCATACACCATATCCTCCACAATAGTCACACTATTTTCTACATCAATTACTTTAGGGTACGATGCTAATTTATCAATCATATTTTTAGCCGATGGCATGTAGTCAATCGGCATACGAATACGTGCAATTCCCACATTCGGCAAGGTAGATAATACTAAATCAGCCGCCCACTTGGTACGAGAATACGTCACCTCAGTTGGATTTCCCATATCATATTCACGCCATTTTTTATCAGGGTGTGGTGAGTCGCCATAAAAAATACAACCCGATCCAATATGAAGTAAATAAACACCACGTTCCTGACAAGCAGCCGCAATCAAAATTGGCAATTGCGTATTTCCTATAATTGTTTCTAATTGATGTGTTTCGCACCAATCAACATTTGGTTTGCCAGTAATTCCGGCAGCGTTTAACACAGCATCCGGCGCATGCATATCAAGCGCACGAAGCATATCTTCTTTGGTTTCTATATGCCCATCGAAGACAACCGCATCACTCCACGCCTTGGCACAACGGTCTCCAATATAGCCTCTTGCTCCAATAATAAGAATTTTCATAGAAAAAAGTATTATGAATCTTGTTTCATTGATAACGTATTGTGATACCAAGTGTCGTAATACGATTGGTACTCGCCACTTTTACACCGTGCTACCCATTCTTGGTTAGCAAGATACCACGCGACCATATCTTTGAGGCCCTCCTCAAAAGACATTTGTGGTTGCCAGCCTAATTCTTGTGTTGCTTTACTAAAATTAATAGCATAGCGTCGATCATGCCCAGGCCGGTCTTGTACAAATTCAATACTCGATTCGTCTTTGTGAAGTAAGGACAAGAGCGTTTTGGTGAGTTGCATATTCGTCATTTCGGCATTTCCACCCAAGCAATACGTTTCACCAATTCTCCCCTTTTGTATAATGGCATCAATACCTCGCACATGATCGGTCACATGAATCCAATCACGCACTTGCAACCCATCACCATACACCGGCACTTTTTTTCCTTCAAGCAAATTACAAATAAACAGTGGAATTAATTTTTCTGGAAACATGTAGGGACCATAATTATTTGAACAATTCGAAATAGTAGTCTCAACACCATACGTGTGGTGATACGCTCGCACCAAATGATCCGAAGCTGCTTTTGCCGCAGAATAGGGGCTTCGTGGGTCATACGGTGTTGTTTCATCAAACGGTGGGTCCTGTGGACCGAGGGCACCAAACACTTCATCAGTGGATACATGATGAAATCTTTTTTTGTATTTTTTAGCAGCATCGAGTAACACCTGCGTTCCCATCACATTGGTACGTAAAAAAATGCCTGGGTCTAGGATGGATCGATCAACATGCGTTTCTGCCGCAAAATGAACAATAATATCCACCGACTCAACTAATGGAAATACGGTATCACGATCAGCAATATCACCACGAACAAACGTATACCGAGGAGTATCTTTGTAGGCCACCAGATTTTCTAAATTTCCAGCGTAGGTTAAGGCATCCAAATTAATAATGGAATCTTCTGGATGTTGTTTCATCCAATAGTGAATAAAATTGGAGCCAATAAACCCCGCTCCACCGGTGACCAACACATTCATATACAAAATACATTAGATGACGCAAACCGACTATCGGTATTCGTTAAAATAAAAGCGGATATGAGTAACAATCATCATCCGAACGAAGTGGCTTGTTACTCAAAAATACCACAACAGCATGAGTTGTTCCCACATTTTTTGTTGCATGTGCAATATATGAGGGAACGTGGACTACTTTGTGATCAACATCCAAAGAACATTCCATTTTTTCTTTTGTTTCCACATGTTCAAACGCAGCAATGACCTGTCCTTGTTCTGCATAAAATATAACATCTGTTTCTTTGTGATAGTAATTGCCACAAATAACCCCTGGCTCAATTTCAAGCCGCGACATAAACACATCACCAATTCGAACACTTGAGAGCACTCGACCCGGACGAGAGGTATCTGGAGTCAAATGAAATACCCCAATAAATTCTTTATTGTTATGAGCTACTTCCATACAAAACATGTCAAACGTTATCTTCGTTGTTCCAACAATCGTTCTCGAATCAGTGTCCACGCTGCCAATGTTTGGCCATCCCAAATTTCATTTTTTTTCATCATTTCTTCTACGTCTGCTGGCCAGCGATACAACAATTCTATTTCTTCGGTAGCATCCGGCTGTTGAGCACCTTGCTCTACCACATACGCCAAAAATACATGCGTTTCATCTTTTACAAATCCATTGCAGGGCTCAAAAATGCCTAATTGCACATACTCATCAGCAATACACCCCGTTTCTTCTAATAATTCTTTTTGTGCAGATTCAGTTGGGCCTAATGCAGGAATAATTCCCCCAGCGGGAAACTCAATACTCTGACGATCTCGTAAATACCTATGTTGAAGTGTCAACACAATTCTTCCGTCCGGCAACACGGGAACAATCATTACCACCCCAGATGTTTCACCATAATAATAATTGCCAATTGCTCCATTTGGTTGTTCGTAGGTATCATGCTTATATTGCCACCACGGATTTGTATGTAATAACTCTTCTCCTAATTTTTTTAAGCGTTTCGGCATAAAGAAAACATTACTTACTCATCAATCGACAGAGAAGACGGAAACTGATTGCGAATCAATATGGCAGTATCAGCCAACGCAGTATCGGTATACTGTGTGGCAAATGACAGACGCTGCGCTTCACCAGAATACCGTGGAATAAGATGCATATGATAATGAGGTATTTCTTGCTGCGCAATCGCCCCATTACTGTTCAAAACGGTAATGCCATCAAAGCCACAAGCTTGTTTAAGTGCAAGAGCAATATCTTGCGATAAACCCCCAATATGACGCAGAGTTTCTTTTGGAACATCGAGTACTGTTTCAGCATGCATTTTGGGTATCAAGAGCGTATGACCTTTTGTTTTGGGGTAAATATCCAAAAAAGCAAGCACGGTATCGTCTTCAAATATAACATGAGCAGGAATTTTTTTTTCTACAATTTGACAAAAAATACAGGATTCCATATGCCGCTAGTATAGCCTATGTAGCAAATCATTTCAAGGTGTGTTTTACCACGAATACATCGTCAAAAAACACGCCTTCTTCATCAGTAATTTCTCTCAACTCTGCAATTTTTTCTTGTGTTTCGAGAGGGAAGGACATAGCAATCCAACAGACCGATGATTCGGTGATCTCATGCGCTTTTTGTATTATTTCGATTGAAGGATTCTCTTGTAACTCCTGTACCAATACCACTCGTTCTTTTTGACCAAACTGATAATCAATAGGAAACCCCCCACCAATACTATACCCATTGCTTTGGGCTTCAAGTGCAAGTAAAAGCCAGGTATCTGCAATCACACAATGCGAAGACATGTCGAACGCAAGGTGCCGAGATACATACGCAGCAGCCGCATATTCCCCCTCCCCCATACTTCGCATATCTGGCCCCGAGAGGGCAATCGTCGTTGTGGTAAAACTTAAAAAGAAAATAACACCTATCGCAATCAAAGAAACGTGTATCTGTAAAAAAGAAAAGCGCATGGTTGAAAAAAAGATACGCCACCCAGAGAAAGAAAAAAACACAAAACAATATGCCAAGAGTGGATCCAAACGGCGTATAAGCGACCGATCTCCTTCAAGAATAAACCAGCCAACCACATACCCAAAAAATACCGTGACAAAAACCCAAAACAACACATACCAATATATTTTTTTTGGTTTTACAAAAAGAGATACGATATACAAACAAATACCCGCAGCAATAAGTGCCATGAGAATAATACTGTGTCCCCGCCAGAGAGTAAATATATTCTCCACAAACGCATATTGGGGGGTGTGGTTAAACACTATATTTCCACTCAATATATCACCCGTTGCAAGAGCTGTTGTATATGCCCATCCAGAAAATTGAGCAAGGGCTGTTTTGATGTTACCAAAAAATGGGGTTATAAATGAAAACCGACTCGTGTGGAGCAAGAGTTCAATAGCTGGTAACAGTATGGCTCCGAACAAACCAACCATCCAATAGACACCTCGCCTCAAAGCTGTTTTTGATATATTTTTTGCAAACAAAAATATGAGTGACACGGCAATAATTGCCCAAATTAATATGGCATACAAGCTATAGCCAAAGAGTGATAAAACAGCAAAAAACACTGCCAATACCCATTGATAGCGTCGACGCCCATCAAGAAAAGAACACCACAATAAAAACCAAAAAAGAAAAAATAAAAAGCCAAGACTCGATGCCAAAGTGAGTGATCCCTGTGCCTGTAAAATAAATGGCATCTGTAAGAGTGCTGTTATCCAAATAGCATACCTTTCCGAGCGAAAAAACAAGAGTGCAATACGAAACGAAAGAAGAGGAAAAAACACTCCCCAAAGCAATGGTACCAGCCACATATTGAGTGAAAGCAATGAAACCCGAAACGTATCCGCAATAAGAAGTGTACTTGCCCATAAGTGACCGTACACATACTTGTGTGGGGCGGTGAAAATTTCTGGAGTAGTGACACCCCACACTGACACGGTGGTTACTCCCTCACCAAATAATACCGGGAAAACAACGTGCTCTGTTTGTAAACGCCCTTCTATACCAATCATACGCCACACATCTCCACCCCATGGGAGTGAGTGGCTGAGCGGGACTGCCGCATGAA
>JAGOTR010000010.1 GCA_018061685.1 Candidatus Magasanikiibacteriota bacterium | reverse complement strand
GGTTTCACGATAATCGACTCCCACACACATACGAAGTGCTGCATCAATATCACCCTCATCGTATAATATAAGCGAGCCAAATTTTTCATGATCATACTGCATAATGCTATAGGCATCTTCCCAAATAAGCCGAGCAAATTCCTTGGTGGCTTTGGTCATGTAAATTTTCCCGTTGAATCCTTCACGAACTAATTTGGGTATTCGACCCGTATGATCAATATGCGCGTGACTCACAAGTACTGCATCAATTGTTTTTGGATCAAATGGAAAGGTATCATGATTTTTTCCTTCGTTAAAATCAGAGCCTTGAAACATGCCACAATCAAAAAGAATGTTGCTTTGCGTTGTTTGTACCAAGTGACAAGACCCTGTCACACCATGTGCTGCACCAAAGAAGGTTATGTTCATAGAAAGATGAATTAGCGTATGACTGATAAAGAGAGTACTATACTATACAGAAAGTATAGCACACTGTTCGACATTTGTTTTTATTGCTTGTTTCTGTTATGATACGGGTAATTCTCCTATGAGACTTTCAAAAAATACCGTGGTAATTCAAGAGCCACCACTTCAAGAATTAAAAAAAAATCGCTCGTGTTTAAAGCGAACCTGTATCACCGGTGGTGGGTGTATTTTTTTGTTTCTCGTCGCAACTCTTTTGTTGTTTCAATTTGCATTGGGCCCAAAACAAACAGAACTCAAAGAAATCCCTGCAAACATTCAATCTATGATGACCTTGTATGATACCGATAATATTGAAAGTATTATTCTTATCTCAGGCAAAGACAAAAATAAAATTATAGAGTTTTTGGCATACGTACCTAAAATAGTGCTTTCTCCCATCTTTGTCGCCATAGAAAAAAATCAATCCGCCGACAAACAAGATTCTCCCGCACAGGAGCAATGGAAAACATTTATTCAAACACCGGTAACCAATCCTCACGACACGGTGACCATTGTATGGTCAGGTATTCAGGCACAACCCATGTTTGTCTCAAACTATTATATAAAAGAATTGGAAAAACAAAATTTTGTGGTCACTGAAGTTGCATCACTCTCTCCGAAAACCGTATCGTATTCGTTTGAAAAAGAATCTGTCACCGGAAGTTTTTATATCGAAGATAATCCAGATACACGCGGGACAGAACGCTTTGTGATGCGCGTTACTTTGCCATAATTTTTTTCACGTTATTTTTCTATGGGCATCAAAACTCTTCGTACTGAAAAACTTACTTGGGTTAATATTACTTCACTCGACGCAGAATCACTTGCCTATCTTCGAGAACACTACAGTTTTCACCATTTGGATATGGAAGATATTCAAGGTGATAGTCAAACGCCAAAAATTGATACGTATAAAAATTATTTATTTATCGTTCTTCAATTTCCACAGTGGAAATCGAGCATTCAATCGATTATTCCGCATGGATTAGATATTTTTATTGGTCAAGATTACTTGATTACTATTCAACATAGTAAATCAAAAGACATGAAAAATTTTTTTTATCGATGCATGAAAAATAAAAGCGTCAAAAATGATTGGATGAGTCAAAGTTCTGGATATTTATTATATAAATTACTCGAAGCGTTATTTAAAAACACTCAACCCATTTTAAATAACATGGGCAAACAATTGTCTCTCGTAGAAGATAAAATTTTTCAAGAAGAGCAAGATATTCATGTGGTAAAACAATTGGCCATGCACCGAAGAAATATTTTGCAATTTCGACGTATTATTGACCCGCAACGACATCTTATTGCCAACATGTCGCATATTCGAAAACCATTTTTAAACGAAGAAACCAGTTTGTATTTTGATAATATCAACGACTATTTAAGTAAACTATGGTCGATTGTTGATACGTATAAAGATACGGTTGATGGATTGCATGTCACAACAGAGTCCCTCATTACCCAGAGAACAAATAAAGTGATCCGATTACTCACAACCATTTCGGTGGCGTTATTGCCCTTTACCGTTCTTTCAAGTATCTATGGTATGAATATTCGGGCGCTTCCGTATGCACAGCACCCCTTTGGTGTATGGCTCATGTTTGGATTTTTAACCGTTGTTGTCGTTGTCGCGATTCTTTTTATGAGAAAGAAATTTTAAGGATTTTTGGGGGATATACGGATCATCCAGATTTACAGATGTGGTTGATTATTTGAATATTAACATTGAATCAAACAGACATAATCCAATAATCAATTAATCGACTCAACACTCGTTATTCGTAAATCCGCATTCCCCCTGATCTTGCTAATCAGGATTTTTTTTGTTAGACTAAGCCTATTCTTTAAGGAAAATACGCTTGTTCCCTATGATTCGAAATTTCTGTATTATTGCCCATATTGACCATGGAAAATCGACGCTTGCCGATCGTTTTTTGGAAATTACCGGTACTATTGATAAACGCCACATGAAGGCACAACTTTTGGATACCATGGAATTAGAGCAAGAACGAGGCATTACCATTAAACTTCAGCCCGTTCGCATGAAGTATACCTATGCAGGTGAAGAATATCAGTTGAATTTAATTGATACCCCTGGGCACGTTGATTTTACCTACGAAGTATCGCGGTCTCTTGCCGCTGTTGAAGGGGCTATTTTATTGGTTGATGCCAGCCAAGGCGTACAGGCCCAAACCATTGCAAACCTGTATTTAGCCATGGAACAAAATTTAACCATTATTCCTGTTTTAAATAAGATTGATTTACCCAATGCAAATGTAGAAAAAGCAAGTGCGGAAATTATGCATTTACTTGGGTGTAAAAAAGAAGATATTTTAACCTGTTCTGGAAAAACAGGCGAAGGCGTTGCCGCACTTTTAGAAGCCGTGATTACCCGCGTCCCCGGCCCTACATTAAATACTGATCAGTCATTGCAAGCACTCATATTTGATTCGTTTTATGATGATTACAAAGGTGTGGTTGCCTCTATTCGTGTGACTGGTGGTCGGTTGGCAAAAGGACAAAAGGTCCTGTTTATGGGAACTCGTGCACAAGCAGAAGTATTAGATGTGGGTCACTACTCACCCAAGCAGGTATCAGATCCTAGTTTAGAAAATGGTCATATTGGTTATTTAGTAACAGGATTAAAAGAATTAGGAGAAGTACATGTGGGAGATACAGTCACACTGCTATCTGAGCCTGCACACGAGGCATTACCTGGATACAAAAAAGTAACACCAATGGTATTTGCTGGGGTATTTCCACAAGAAGGTGACGGGTATACCGCCCTTCGTGAAGCAATGGATAAATTAAAACTCAATGATTCTGCATTATTTTATGAACCCGAACATTCACAAGCACTCGGGTTTGGTTTCCGCTGTGGATTTTTGGGCATGCTCCACTTAGAAATTTTTCAAGAACGCTTGGAGCGAGAATTTGATATTTCGATTATTGCAACCGTGCCAAGTGTTGCCTACCATGTACGAAAAACAAATGGCACCGAATTAGTGGTAAAAAGTCCACAAGGCTTACCCGATGTACAATCAATTGAACTCATTGAAGAACCCTGGATGACCGCAGACATTATTACCCCCGAAGAATGTATTGGGAACATTATGAGTTTGGTTACCGAAAGAAAAGGCCAATACGTCAATACCGAATACTTAAGTACTGGTACTGGCCAGCGTGCGTTACTCCATTATGTGATTCCCCTAGCATCCCTTATTACTGATTTTTACGATAAATTAAAAAGCGTCACAAGTGGGTATGCCTCACTCAGTTACGAACTCAAAGAATACCGAAAAACCAACGTCGTCCGTATGGATATTTTGGTTGCCGACGAACAAGCGGAATCACTTTCTACCTTAGTATGGGAAGATGAAGCATTTCGGATTGGAAAACAAATGGTCAATGCACTAAAAGACACACTGCCAAAACAACAATTTGTGGTAAAAATTCAAGCTACAATTGGTGGAAAAGTGATTGCCGGTGAACGTATTTCCGCTCTTCGAAAAGATGTGACCGCAAAACTGTACGGTGGAGACGTAACTAGAAAAAGAAAGTTATTAGAAAAACAAAAGAAAGGAAAGAAAAAAATGATGGCCATGGGAAAAGGAAAAGTAGAAATTCCGAAAGAGGCGTATTTGGCTGTTTTAAAAAGATAGTCGGAATGGAACATTGAACACGATAGTTGAAAAGATCGAGATTAAGACTAGGACTAACGTTGAGATAGTATATGGTATCATCATTCTCATTCTTAATCTCAGTCTAAAAATTTTGTGTTCAATGTTCCATGTTGCCATGTTCCATATATACATACTATACATACATTTATTTTCACTATGCTCTACGAAAAACACAAAGTATTAAAATACATTATCGCCATTGTGGGCATTGTTGGTATGGTTGGGTTTACCATTTTGCCACTTTTTGGCGCTTTCTAAACACCTCCCACGTATGCGAGCTATTGATATAGTGCTTCTGCCACCAGACGATATCATGTCTCTTGTTGTTGAATTAAATGGGGCCGGAGTAAAAACAAATCAAGCAACAATTCCACTTGACTTGAAAAATCGTATTCCTCACCTATCGCTCCTTATGGGGGTATTAGATGATGAACAATACGCTCGTGTTCAAGAATCACTTCACATAATCGCAAAACAATATGGCCCTGTAAAGGCACTCTTTGATACCGCCAAAGATACGGCTTTTTTTACGCCAAATACAGGTGATGTTCAGGCGCTCCATCGTGCTATTCTGGGAAAGGTAGATCCACTCCTCACCCATAGCGTCACACCAGATATGTTTTTGGAGCCGGCCGGTACAGTGTTCCCATCTGATTTTGATCATTGGGTGAACACCTTTGTGACAGAGCATAGCTTAGAGGCATTTCAACCACACATTACCGTACATACACAAACCCCAATTGAGTATGTACTCCCCTTTTGGTGTTCATTTACCCGCTTGGCAGTTTGCCACCTTGGGGTATATAATACGTGTAGAGAAATTATTGCAGAATATCGTTTGGAATGAATCCCCCACACATGCAATCTCACGCAACATTACAACCACATCATAAATATCAACTCGAAGTGATTTTTCTCTTTATCGGAGGATTATTCTTGTTTTTTCCCTATTATTTTTTGATTGAAGAAATATATTTTTTTAACATGGATGTGTGGCAATGGTATTTTTTTTGGCCGTGGATGACATTGTATATGCTGTATTCATTACGCATGCGGTCAAAAATTTCTCGACAAGAACGTGTAGCACCACTCACACGCCCACTGCTGTACTGGATTGTACTCGGTATTGCACTTGCTGTGATGAACACGTCAAGCTATGCCATAACCCCACTCCTTAGTGTTGATCTCATGTATATTATTTTTACCCTTTTTTTAGCAGACTCATACTGGGATTTTAAATCTTAACGTGTCATCCCCGCGAAGGCGGGAATGACAGACATGACACCACCACTTATGAACCGCCCCTGGAACATTCTCCCCCCTCCACCCCCATCATTTGAACAAGAATTCCCCGAATTATCGAAGACCGTACTTGGGTTACTGTATAATAGAAATATACGAACACAAGAAACTATTGATGAATTTTTGAATCCAGAATATTCCAAAAACGTGCATGACCCATTTTTGTTTCAACACATGACTCGTGCGGTGGAACGAATTTTTGATGCAATAGAAAAAAAAGAGAAAATTATTATTTATGGTGATTACGATGCCGATGGCGTATCTGCTTCAGTTATTTTAACCGACACACTGTTTGCACTTGGCGCTACAGAACTGGATGTGTATTTGCCCCACCGAGAATTAGATGGCTATGGATTAAATAAAAAAGCCGTGAATTATTTACACGAACAACAAACCAAAGTACTTATTACCTGCGATTGCGGTATTAGTAATGCAGAAGAAGTAGCTCTTGCCAATAGTCTCGGTATGGACGTGATTATTACCGATCACCATAGTATTCCAGCTGCTATTCCAGAGGCATATGCAATTATTCACCCAAAAATAGAAAACGAACCTTACCCAGATAAACATTTGGCTGGTGGTGGTGTGGCGTTTAAACTTGCACAAGCATTGCTTCGAACCCATGCAAAAAGCCATACCGTCCTTGCAAACGGTGAAAGCCATGATGGATTTGAAAAATGGTTATTAGATATGGTGGCTATTGCAAGTGTTGCCGATATGGTGCCCCTCTTGGGCGAATCACGCACCCTCACCAAATATGGATTATTAGTGTTAAACAAAACACGCCGTATTGGCCTTTTAAAAATGCTTGAAGAATCTGGCCTGTTTCAACGCGACGAAAAAACATCCAAACCAATTACCGCACGGAGTATTGGATTTGTGATTGCCCCACGCATTAATGCCGCCGGACGCCTTGACCATGCCAATGTGGCATATAAACTGTTGGTAAGTGACCGTGGAGACAAGGCACAAGAATTAGCCTGGGAATTAGAAAGAAATAACAACGAACGTCGTGAATTAACGACCGCCTATGTGGCAGATGCTGTGCGACAGGTAGAAACAAATCAAAAAGATGAGCCCGTATTATTTGTTCACCACCCTGAATGGAAAACTGGTATTGTGGGTTTAATTGCGAGTCGTATAAAAGACCAGTATCAAAAACCTACGATTGCGCTTGCCTACAATGGTGACATACTGACTGGCTCAGGCAGAAGTATTACAGGATTTAATTTAATTGGTGCGTTGCAACAGATGCCCCACTATTTTCATAAATTTGGTGGCCACCCCATGGCCTGTGGCTTTTCTTTGGCAGATGCGAGAAAGAGAGACGAATTTCAACAAACACTTCGAGATTTTTTCCGCACAGAAACGGGCGGCAAAGACATGACTCCCCCATTAGATATTGATACCGAAATAACGCTCGACCAAATTAATTGGGAATTGTATGATGTGTTAGAAAAATTTGAACCATTTGGACAACAAAATGAAAAACCAAGCTACGTAGCAAAACAATTAACCGTGGTAAAAGTAGAAACCTTAGGCAAAGATGGAGCACACTTGAAACTTATGGTTACCCAAGGCACGAATCCCATACTTAAAAAATTTGTTGGTTGGCAATTGTGTGGCGACACGGCAAAAGGAGACGATTGGTGTACGGTGCTTCAACCGGGCGACATGGTAGATATTGTATTTGATATTGGCGTGAATGAATGGAATGGAAATCGAGAGTTACAATTGACGATTGTTGATATTAAGAAACATTAACCAGTCATTCCCCCCATATGAAACTAACCCTCTACACTGACGGCGGATCTCGCGGCAACCCTGGGCCTTCGGCAACAGGCATTGTTATTAAAGATACAACAGGAAACATTGTTGCAGCATACGGCGAATACTTAGGCAAACAAACAAATAATTATGCAGAATACTCTGCCATTATTTCTGCACTCAAAAAAGCAAAACAATTGGGTGCTACCGAAGTAGAATGTATTGCCGACAGTAAACTCGTAGTGGAGCAGCTCAACAGAAATTGGCGAGTAAAAGAACCAACGCTGCAAATTCTTTTTATGCAAGCGTATAATTTGCTTGAATCATTTCAAAAGGTACATATTCGCCACGTGCTTCGTGATAAAAATAAAGAGGCGGATGAACAGGTTAATTTGGTGCTTGATGCTATATAATAATTGAGTTTTGACAAGAATTTGCATACTTGTTACTATAAACACATATAATTTTTAAGGAGGGAACCTATATGAATGAAGATAAGTTAATTCAAGCAGTAGTAACACTGCAGCAAGATGTAGCCGAGATAAAACAAGTCATGGCTACAAAAACAGATATTGATCGGGTTCTTGAAGCTGTAGATAGCTTTATGGGTAAGGTGAAAAAAACAGAGCAGGAAACTGTCTTTCTGGGTGAAAAAGTGAGACGAGTACAGGATTTTGTGGGTATGCAGTATTAAATGTATTTATTTTTTAAGGAGGGAATCTATATGAATGAAGACAGATTAATTCAAGAAGTGTTAACACTTCGACAAGATGTTGATGATATAAAACATGTACTTGCCACAGAAATGGCAACCAAGAAGGATATTAGTATCCTGTTAGAAAGCCAAGATGAAATTCTTGGTATTGTAAAAAAACTCGATCAAGAACTTACATTTCATAGAGAAAATATAAAACGAGTCCAAGATTTTGTGGGTATGCCGTATTAAATGAATCATGTTGCCATGCTCCATGTATAAAAAAACTTTATAACAAAAAAATCCCGACAAATTATCGGGATTTTTTTGTCTTCCTCTGAACCCAATTTGTATTGGGAGAAGAGGTAGGGGCCACGGAGAGAGTAGGTACCTGCTTTTTTAAAGCAGTATCTCCCCAGTGGCAGTTGCGCTCCTTTTTATTTACTTTATTTACTCTATTTATTTTATTTATTGCCATTTGGGCTGTTCACCCAAAGAGGTACGCTATACCCGCACCATACTGGAGATGAGACACTATACTTATCTTCACTATGCTGCGGGTATACCTGTTTACATGATTGATTATTAACGCAGTATATAATCATACTATGGCCAGCTTGTCAAGTATAGGGATGCTTTTCGAATAGGTAAGGGGATATTGCCAATTTTTATTTTTTCGTCTACCCTATGGAAAGAAAGGAGGGCATACCCATGACTCATGCCCCACTGAAGCACCTCAGCATGGCCTTGCTGGGGATTGTAACCCTTATTGGCGTGCCGCTTCTGTGTTCGGGAGAGATTATTTTGCTCACAGAAGGACGGGTACTCATTCCCGAAGCTCCCAAGGCGTTTATTCTCCTTCTTGGAGGAATGATGGTGTTGCCACTCGTGGCAATCACCATCGTCTCGGCGAGCATCAGCCAATTCGTCCCACAAAACAAAGATGTCGCATTCTGTGCATCATTTGTTGGACTATTGGTATGGTATGTCGTATGTGCCTTATTTCTTTTGCGCATACTGCCATAACCCCCTTCCATACATGGATCAATCATCTGATATATTTTTCTCCTCCCCTACCGATTGATCCACCACCCCATATACAAAAGATCTGCAGAAAATTTTCTGCAGATCTTTTTTTTATTCTAATTCTGATGATAATTCTTCTAATAATTTTTTTGCTTTTTTACTTACTTTTTTGGGAATATCTACCACCACTTGCACATACTGATCTCCCCGCCCATTCCCACGCAAATGTGGCACACCTAAATTTTTTAATTTAAATTGTTGATGTGATTGTGTACCTTCGGGAACGACTAATTTTTTTTCACCGTCCAAGGTTTGTATTGGTATTTCAGCGCCAAGCACCGCTTGGATAAACGAAATATGTGCTTTGGTATAAATATCATCTTCTTCGCGAGTAAAGTAATCATCTTCTTGTACATGCACTACTACATACAAATCACCGGCAACGCCACCTACACCTGGGTACTCGCCTTTTTCGGTAAGGCGAATAGTTGCACCATCGTGAATACCTGCGGGTATTTTTACTTTCATTTCGCTACTACTACGGAGTGCACCTACACCATCACAGTGTTTGCATTTTTTTTCTGCGGTTTTACCTGCACCTTGGCACGTTTGGCATGCAACTACGGTTTGCATCGCCCCCATAATAGTTTGTTGCACACGGCGTACTTGGCCTTGGCCGGCACAATCCACACACGTTTTCAGTGTACTTCCGGGTTCTGCACCTGTGCCACTACATATATCACATGGGTTTTGTTTGGTAAGGCTCACGGTTGTTTCTGTACCAAACACGGCATCTTTAAATGCTAATTGTACATCTACTTGAATATCGCGCCCTTTGGTAGCACCACGGCCTCGCCCTCGAGAGCCACCAAAACCAAACATTTCTCCAAAAATATCACCTAAGTCTACATTGCCAAAATCGAATCCACCGGCGCCTTGACCACCCTGACCACGGCTGGCTCGCATAAAATCGTCCCAACCCATACCACCGCCAAAACCACCTTGCTGTTGAAAATCAGCACCGTATTGGTCGTATTGCTTTCGTTTGGTTTCGTCGCCGAGTATTTGGTAGGCTTCGTTTATTTCTTTAAATTTTGCCTCGTCGCCCGTTGGTTTGTCGGGGTGGTATTTGTGTGCGAGTTTACGAAACGCTTTTTTTACTTCTTCTGCATTCGCACTTTTTTCAACGCCGAGGGATTTGTAGTAGTCTTTGGACATAATTATTTAGAAAAGCCAGTATAATTTTGAATAAGCTATCCTTTTTAATTTATAAGTTACAGTACTATGATAAATCGGCATGTAACTATTAGCATCTGCAAATAAATTATTCCAAGAGTTATCTAATCCTGCTGATACCATCTGTACTAACTTTTCTTTTTGTGCTTCTATTGGGTCAACCTGTTTTTTTTCTATTATAGAATCAACTTCAGTAAAAATTTTTTTCGTTCTTTTTTCATCGACTCTTATGTACGCATCCAATTGTTTAAGTGCAATCTGTTTTATAATGTCATCTAAGTGCGTCCCCAGTGAATATACTAAACTTATCTTGTCTAATTCATCTTTATCTAACAAATTTGCAAAATAATGAATATTTTGTACCCAACTATTATTTTCAATAACTTTTTCTTTAAATTTAAAATTCTGATTTTCTTTATACTGGACAATTATACTTTCAGCTTTTCGAATTTCTTGAAGAATTAATTTTGCAATTTTCTTTCTCTCTAATCTTTTATTTATAAAAAATAAAAGCCAAGCCGAACCGACTGTTACCAAACCAGCAAAAAGGGCACTATTTAAAATTGATGTACTTGACATAACAAAGTTATTAAAGTTGTAATCGTCCCATGATTATTTAAACAAAACACTCTTCTCCGGATCCACAAATTGTAAAAATGTTTGAATTTGCTTTTGTGCTTGCACCAATGCTTCTTGCTGCAACTCTGGCGTTTCGGCGGCACTTTTTGCTTGCTGCTTTAATTCACTCAAGGCCACATTATACCCATTATCATTATCCACCAATCGCTTTACAATTCCTTGTGAATTATCAAGTGTAATGTTGCCAAGTATTTCAATACTTTGTGTTTCAACGGGTGGCAATGCAATATGAATTTCGGTACCAGTCACACGAATATCTTGTTCTTGCAGCTTTGACAAAGCAACGCCTGCACTTACTTTCATAAGGGCCGTAGCTTCTATGGTTTGTCCAAAAAATACATCTTTCAATGCACTGCCCGTAGATTTTTGAATAGTGACGGTTTGTTGAAATACATAATTTTGACTCACCAAAAAGCCTTCACTTGTGAGGGCGGTGAGAATGCTTTGTGAGGTAACGACTTGTTTTGGAGCGGGTTTGAATATGGTATAACTCAATACCATTCCTATAACGAAGAATAAAACAAAGGCAATTGTGAGGAGATATTTTTTCATGTTATTTTATTGGCCATCCTGGAGGTGAAACGGGTTGAGTGGATTCTTGAATAGTGCCATATTGAGACTCATATTTTACCAGATTTTCTTGGCATGCACGAATCAACCGTTTAAAGTGGCCGGGGCTCATAATAACTCGGCTATTGAGTGTGCCAACGGGTGGAAATATACTCATGAAGTCGAGGACAAATTCTTCTTTGGTGTGGCTGAGTTGTGCTACGTTTGCGTAGCTGCCGGCGATTGTTTCGTCTTTGGCTTTTATTTGGATTTTGGGTTGGTTTTCGGGGGGCATAGAGGGTGGTTTAAAATAAGGGAGGGTATATGGTATAAGCGGAGGCAATATGTCATTGCGAGGAGCCCCTCAGGGCGACGCGGCAATCTCTCATAGAGGGTTCTGAAATAATACTCTCTATGAGAGATTGCTTCGTCATCCCGACGAGAATATATTTCATATAGAACCTATTAACATCGGGATTTCTCGCAATGACATGACAGCACTCCTCGCGACAAAAATGTAACAACTTACGAGTCACACAAATCTTTCCAATCAGGATTTTGTTTTTCAATAAGCAAAATCTTTTTTCTTCGCGACCCAGCTTTTATTTGCTTTTCTCTATGAATCGCATCGTCGATACTCCCGTATACTTCGTAATATAATAATTTATGTACATGGTACCTTCTTGTAAATCGAGCACCCAATTTACTTTTGTGTTCTTGAATACGACGCTCTAAATTGTTGGTAACACCAACATACAGAACGCTCTTCGTATCATTTGTCATGATATATACAAAATATTCCTTCATATCCCCCCCTAAAAAAGAATACCCATTCAACACAGTACTGCCCCGATACGCGATCGGGGCAATGACTGTATAGGTCACTTATTTCGTTTCACCATCAACTACTTCGCCTTCTACCGCACCATCGTCTTTCTTGTCCTTTGGAGCTTCACTAGGGGTAGATCCAGCGGCATCACCCGGAGCATTCTTTTGCTCTTGTTGATACAATTTCATACCAATTGCCTGTGCATCTTTTGACAATGCATCAGCAGCAGACTTAATAGCTTCTCCATCAGTACTGTCTTTCAAGTCTTTTAATTTCTTTAATCCGTCTTCTACTTTTTGTTTTTCTTCAGCGGTTACTTCAATCTTTTTTTCTTCTACATCTTTCATCATTTTTTCTGTGGTGTATACAATCGTGTCGGCGGTATTTTTGACATCAATCAATTCTCGTTTTTTCTTGTCGTCGTCGGCATGTGCTTCGGCATCTTTTTTCATGCGTTCTACTTCTTCGTCCGACAATCCACTTGATGCTTCAATGCGAATTGATTGTTGTTTGCCTGTTCCTTTGTCTTTTGCTGATACATTCAAAATACCGTTTGCATCAATATCAAAGGTCACTTCTACTTGTGGTACGCCACGAGGTGCTGGTGGCAATCCGTCGAGGACGAATCTGCCAAGTGATTTGTTGTCGGCGGCCATTTCGCGTTCTCCTTGTACCACATTAATTTCAACACTTGGTTGATTGTCGGCTGCGGTTGAGAACACTTGTGATTTACTGGTTGGAATGGTGGTGTTGCGTTCAATAAGTTTGGTTGCAACGCCGCCCAATGTTTCCAAGCCGAGTGATAATGGAGTCACGTCTAAGAGCAAAATATCTTTGCCCAAGTCGCCTTGCAATTGGCCAGCTTGAATTGCAGCACCGATGGCCACCACTTCATCTGGGTTCACACTAATATTTGGTTTTTTGCCAAAAAATTCTTCTACCTTCTTTTGCACGAGTGGCATACGGGTCATACCACCTACCATCACAATTTCTTGAATGTCTGATTTTGATAACCCAGAATCTTCCAAACATTTTTTGACTGGTCCCATACTTTGTTCTACCAAGTCGCCAACTAATTCTTCTAATTTTGCACGACTGAGTTTGAAATTCAAATGTTTTGGACCGTCGGCACCAGAGGTAATAAATGGTTCGTTGATTTCGGTTTCTGGGGTACTTGATAATTCAATTTTTGCTTTTTCTGCAGCGTCTTTGACACGTTGGAGTGACAATGGATCTTTGGTTAAATCAATTCCTTCTGTTTTTTTGAATTCTTCCAAAATCCAATTGATTATTTTTTTATCAAAGTCGTCTCCACCTAAGTGCGTGTTTCCGTTTGTTGCCAACACTTCTACGGTTGAGTGACCATCTTCTTTGTCGTGTGAAATATCAAGAACAGACACATCGAACGTTCCACCACCCAAATCGTACACAAGAATTTTTTGATCAGTGGTTTTATCAAATCCATAGGCAAAAGCAGCGGCAGTTGGTTCGTTAATCACACGAAGTACCTCAAGACCAGCAATTTCACCTGCTTGCTTGGTGGCTTGGCGCTGTGAGTCGTCAAAGTAGGCAGGTACGGTAATAACCGCTTGAGTAATTTTTTCACCTAATTTTTCTTCTGCGTCTGATTTTAATTTTTGTAACACCATGGCAGAAATTTCTGGTGGAAAGTAGGCTTTGTCACCTAATTGCACTTTCACACGATCGCCTTCTGCAATAATTTTGTATGGGGCATGTTCTTTGGTATCGGTTACTTGTTTGTCCGAAGGTTTTCTTCCTATTAAGCGTTTAATAGAAAACAAGGTGTTGCCTGGGTTGGTAACAGATTGTCGTTTGGCTAATTGCCCTACCAATCGTTCGCCTGTTTTTGATACGGCGATCATTGATGGGGTGGTGCGGTTTCCTTCTTTGTTTTCGAGTACCTTTGGTTGTCCACCTTCTACAATGGCCATGCATGAGTTGGTGGTACCTAAATCAATACCTAAAATCTTTGGCATAATATAAGTAAGTTAGTTATAAATAAACAGGTCGACTTGCCCGTCCATAGCGAAGCGGAGGCGGGTTCCGAGTATTTTTGGCATAGGTTTGTAAGTTTATTAATAGATTATTTGTGTATGTGATTTTGATGAGAGGGTTTATATGTCATTGCGAGGAGTGGCCCTAGTGAGTGACGCCTGCCTGCCGGCAGGCAGGAAGCAATCTATCATAGAGGGAATTTTGAAATAATACTCTCTATGAGAGATTGCCGCGTCGTCCTGAGGGACTCCTCGCAATGACGTAAACATTCTTCTTTTTATGAAAAAATATGATTCTTCAGATACATATTTTTTCACTTTTTTTCTGCTACTCTTTTAATTTTTTCTTCACCTCCACTTGAATTTTTTTCGCTTCTACCGGAGCAACTTTTGGGCAGGTGACTTGCAAAATTCCATCTGCAAATTCTGCCACAATGGCATCATCTTTTACCTCTACCGGGAGTGGTACTTGTCGGTAAAATGAACCCGAGCGAACTTCTTTTCTGTAATAATTTTTTTCTTCTACTTCGCGTTCTTTTTTACTTTCGCCGCTAATGGTGAGAATGCCGTTTTCTACTTGCACACTCACGTCTTCGGGACGCATACCGGCGAGGGGTGTTTCTACAACTACGGCATCTTTTGTTTCATACATATCAACGGCAGGAATAAATGTGGGGCCGTTACCCGGTGTGTTATTTTTCCATTGCACAGGAAGACGATTCATCATTTCTTCCATTTCTGCAAATGGATCCCAGTTTGGTGTCCAACGAATGAGAGACATATGATTGATATTAAGAGTAAGAGGGTATTTGTCATTCCCACGAAAGTGGGAATCCACTCATTCTCTATGCAGAGTGGATCCCCGCCTTCGCGGGGATGACAGGTAACGAGACTATTTTTTACAAACTACCACTTTCGCGACTTGAATCACTTTATCTGCCATCATGTAGCCACCGGCAAGTTCGCGAATAATGATTCCTTCTTCGTGATCTTCTGACACTTCTTCACTTAATGCTTCGTGGCGGGTAGGATCAAAGGGTTTTCCAACGGTTTCTATTTCACTGACGCCATGTTGGGTTAAAATATCCGAGAATTGTTTTTTAATGTACTCAATCCCCTTTTGCCAATTCTGCCAATTTTTATCCTCACCTCCGGCTGTATGGGCAAATGCTTTTTTAAAGTTATCGTACACGGGAATGAATTCTTCCAAAATTTGGAGTTCACTCATTTTTACCCACATACCGCGTTGTGCCGAAATTTCTTTTTGCAGATTTTGATAATCAGCTTGCGCGCGGAGCCATTTTTCTTTGTAATCAATGTTTGTTTCAGAAACAGGGGGTTCTGTTGTTTCTTCTGTTTCGTCTTGTACCACATCGTCTTGTGGTGGAGGGGTTTGTTCGTTCATAGGGGTAAAAATAATTAAAGGACTTGGGTCAAATATGTCATGTATGACATAATATGTTTGTAATTCATACGGGTTGGTGCAATGCACAAGAGCAGTTCATTTTCTTTTAACCGAGATACGACGGTGGCACACGCATTGCCCAGTGGATTTTGATTGCCAATGTAGGTGTGTGTTTGCAATTCTTTTACGGCTGCATCTATCAAATGTATTTTTTCTTCACAATGGTCAAAGATACTTGATACTTGTATGGTGTGTGCATGCTCACGAAATTCTGGTTGGGCAAAGAGTTGCGACATGCCCGTGTAGTACACGCTGGCACTATCAAATGCAATCATGACTGCGTTGCCCGTATGTTCTGCCAAATGTTTAGCAATAATTTTTAATACATCTTTTCTGTTTGGGGTACTTGCTATAAGCGCGGCTATTGCTTCTTTACTTTTTTGACTTATCGTGGCCAATACCAGTATATGATCTACGTAATATTGATACCCTTTTTCTGTGGGGATTCTCCCTGCAGACGTATGTGGGTGTGTTAAATACCCCGCATCTTCAAGCGAGCGAAGTTCGTTACGAATAGTTGCCCCGCTGACGTCTAAACCAGTAATATCGGTCAATAATTTAGACGATACTGGCTCTGCGGTGGCAATGTATTCTTCTATCACGAATTGGAGTAATTGTTGTTTTCTGGCGTCCATATAGTTATCACTCATCGTTACTGAGTGATAATATAGCACTCTCGGGCGAGAGTGTCAAAATACCACTTATCCACATCCGACTTTTCAAGATTGACAGTACTTGTATTTTTATTTATACTCCCCACCCTCTCAAACAGTCACACGGAGATACTGGCATGGATAGCATTTGGATTATGATGGATGGGCATCGGATTGAGGCTCTCATGGATGAAGCACCCCATGGGTGCAATCGGTACTTTACCGTTTTCCCAGAGCCTCACATTCGACGTGTCCTTGTCATTGGAGAGGACGTGGTGGCATACTTTTGTGAGGGAAAGACGGTACCCGCAAAGTATTATCCAGGGTCTCTTGAACCAAAGTCTCGCACTGTGAGCATACAAAAAGCACCTTATATTGACGACGAAACCACCCTCTTGGACCCACCTCGCAATGGATAATGGATTGAGCCTCGCCTTTTTGGCGGTGTCTCTGGCTCTCCATTATCCCTCCCCTAACCCTATAAAAAAAGGCTCGTATACGAGCCTTTTTTAATACTTTTTTTATAACAGAGTACACTATTCTTTCGCCGTTCTCTCATAATCCCCAATATTCCCAATTTCACTGAGGAGTACATTTTCAACAAAGATACCACGAGAGTAAAAAATGCGTTCTAATTCGTTTTTTAATTCTGTTTCTACCGCATCACGTTTTTTACCCATTATTTCTGCTTGGTCAAATCGACTAGCCACCATGCGAATACGACTGCGTACGGTAGGGCGAATAATTTTTGCAATAAAATCTTCTCCAATAGTTTGCCAAATGGCTGGAATTTGATGCACATCTAATCGAAGCAAAATCGTGCCTTCTACGCCCATGCGTTTATTATCTTGACTCACTGCGGCAATAGGAATATCGCCCATGGCTTTTTCATTTTGTGGGTTGAATTCTCTTGAAATACTGTATTCCAATGTTTGGGTGTTAAACAATTTTGCTTTTTGCCAAAATGGAATTTTAAAGTGAAGCCCAGGGGTGAGTACTTTTTTGAGTACCCCTCGACCAAGGTCGTAGACACAGGCAACGTAGCCGGGTGGCACGTAAATAAAAAATCCTTTGAGCACATCTTCCATGACAAAGGAATACATGAGTTTGTCGAGTGATTCTGCCATAGTGGTCAAGAAAGAGAATAAATAATAGATTATAGATAATAAATGCTAGGAACTTGCCAGGCGCCTGCCGGCAGGCAGGTAGCCCCTCAGGGCGAAGACTAGTTATGTTTCTTCTGCTTTTTTAGGGCGAAAGAGCATCATACTAAACTGGTGAATAATACCAGAAAATACGATCGATGTCAATATAAACAACGCTTTTACCATAGGGAGTACCCACAGTGCAAAAAATATGACGGTTGGAAATAGAACAAAATAGAACAAATCTCGCTGTGTTAAGCCACCTTTTTGATGCCTAAATCCGAAATAAATTTCTATCATTAAAAAGAGTGCTACGAGCCCAGACCAAAACCAATCATGGGTAGCAGCTAAATCAAAGCCATAAAATATGGTGTTCATTTTGCCGGGGAATTCAATTGATGGGTACAAAATATGCAATATTTTTTCTCCGGTAATACCGCGCAAAAATACTTGATACAACAAAATCAACACCAAACCTTGAATCCCAAGCACCACGGCTTTTGCCCAAGGTTTTACTCTTCTTTTTCGAAGCAGTTTTCGAATTTCTTCTTTTTTGAGAATTGGATCATTGTTTAGTTCTTTATTGAGTCTTTCTAATTCTACTTCTAATTCTCTGTTACTCGCACGTGCTTTTTCGGTCACGAGCGTAAATGGCAGCAAGGCAATACGAAGAATTACCGTGAGATAAATAACAGCCCACCCTAAATTTTTATCCGTCCAATTATTGTAAATCCAAATAAGCCCGTTAAAGAGGGGCTCATACAACAGTTCGTTCCAAATGGTTAAAAGCATATGGCAAGAGTATATCAAACTTATGGAGTGGCTACAAGCGAAAAAGGGGGAAAACAAAAAACAGCCCCATTCGCATGAGACTGTTTTTTTTGTTCCTCCTTTTTTGTTGTGGAACACAGGTTGTTTGTGCATCTTACGCGGGAGTTTTCTCTTTGGATTTCATTCCTTTACTCCAAGAACATAGATGTAGAACGTCAAGAACAGAAAAGAACCTGTAACGAACCAATCCCAAACCAAAGAGTTAGAGGCTTGGGAAAACGCGATACCTGTACAGATACCCGCAATCACGGCCAAAAGCCATGCCCACTGCCAGTACCGCTTTGTGACGCTCATATGTGTTTGGCGAGGCACCAGCTGAACGAAGAAATGTCCAGCTACAAATATCATTGCCAGTGTTGCGAACAATTGAGGCAAAAACACGGTGCCCCCCAAGAGGCGCCATGCCCAAAAGCTCAGAATAGTCAGCACAGAAAAGGTGCATGTGTCTCGCATAGAATCTCCTTTTTTTCTTAATCTGCGAGTTGGGTGATAAAAATATAGACTTATTTTTTGTACCTGTCAATATTTACATACAAATAAAAAGTCACTCCCCAGTGGAAGTGACTCTTTTTTATTTTTTATCTATCTATACCACAATACTTACTAACTTTCCTTTAATATAAATAACCTTTTTCGGCTCTTTGCCTTCCATCCACTTTACTACATTCGGCTCTACAAACGCTAAACGCTTTGCCTCTTCTTCATCAATACCAGCATCAACTACAATGGTGCCACGCAATTTGCCATTTACCTGCACGGCGAGCGTTGCTGTTTCTTCTACGAGCAGACTTTCCTCATAGCTTGGCCACTTGGCTTGTGCTATGAAGCCCGTATTCCCCATGGCGTTCCATAATTCTTCTGTCACATGTGGTGCGTATGGTGCCAAAAGTAAGAGGAGTAATTCAAATTCTTTTTTTCCTATGGTCGATTCTTTCACTGCCGCATTCACACACTCCATCATTTTAGCAATCGCTGTGTTGTATTGGAGTGTTGTCGTGTCGTCGGTTACTTTTTTAATTGTTTTGTGTAATAGTGCGGTAAATTCTTTTGACGAGGGAGCCTCTGACGAAACTTTTTCTTGAAGTGCCCAAACTTTATCTAAAAATCGTCGGACGCCTTTTACTCCACCAGTACTCCATGGCTTTGCTTCTTCAAGCGGGCCCATGAACATTTCATACATGCGGCAGGTGTCGGCACCATATTCATTGACAATGTCGGTTGGGTTAATCACATTCCCCCAGCGTTTACTCATTTTTCTACTGTCTTCTCCCAAAATCAATCCTTGGTGGCGGTGTACGGTAAATGGTTCGTCAAAATCAATGTACCCTGCGTCGTAGAGTACTTTGGTAAAAAATCTGGAATATAACAAATGGCCATTCACATGCTCTTCGCCACCCAAGTAAAAATCTACGGGCATCCATGCTTTTAACGCTTCTGGGGAAACAAATGCCGTATCATTTTTTGGGTCTAAATAGCGATAGTAATACCAACTACTACACATAAATGTATCGAGTGTATCGGGTTCACGCTTCCAACCCGTGCCATATTTTTCTTCTACGCCTGCGTTAAAACTTTCTGAATAGCGAAGTGGTGACTCTCCGGTGGGTTTAAAATCGACGTCGTCGGGGAGGATGACGGGAAGGTCAGATTCGGGAACTGGGTGCAACTCCCCTTTTTCATCGTAGAGCATGGGAATCGGCGCACCCCAAAATCGTTGGCGTGATACAGACCAATCGCGAAGTTTGTATTGTACTTTTCTTTTCCCAATGCCTTTTTCTTCGAGGTATGCAATTATTTTTTCTTTTGCTTCGGTCGTTGGCAAATAATTTAATTCTGCTGAATTCATTACAATACCCTCTCCAGAAAAACAGTCTCTTTTTTCAAACACATACGTTAAAAATAATTGTTCCGCAGTATCTTGTGGATTTTGCGCAAAGAAACGCAAGGCTTCCTCATACGTTACCCAAAGATACTCAAATCGGCCTCCATCTTCTTCAGACACAACTTCTTGCTGTGTATTGTCGAGTAATGAAACGATATAGGCACTTCGCAAATACAATAGAGGAATTTTACGATTCTTCGTAATAAAATTTGCCGCAATATTTCCAATACGTTCTTGAATAGCAAAATTGGTGTAGCCTGTTTCTTCTACAAATTCTCGTTGTAGTGTTGTTATTTCAGATTCATCTTTTTCTTGTGTGCCACCAGGAAGACGATAGTACCCTTCACGGATATCTTTTTGTATTAAAAATTTGCCGTCACTATTTTGTACTACCGCATATACACCTTGTCGATATTCTTGTGGTGGCACATAATGAGCTCCTAATTGTGCCACGACATGACGAATAGGTAACTGAAATTTTTTCGCAAACGCAAAATCACGCTCATCATGAGCCGGCACTGCCATAATGGCACCAGTGCCATAACTCGCCAAAACATAATCCGCAATCCACACAGAAATTTCTTCACCACTCACAGGATTCACTGCACGAATCCCTTTCAATTCAACCCCAGTTTTTTCTTGATCCACCTGACGATCTAAATCAGTTTTTTCTTGCGTTTTTAAAATATATGCATGCACCTCATCCCAATTCGTAATCTTAGTCTTGATCTCATTCAATAATCCATGCTCTGGAGCCAATACCAAATACGTCGCCCCAAAAATAGTATCAGGTCGGGTAGTGAATACTTTGACTTTTGAATTTTGCCCTTTGAGTTCAAATTCTATTTCAGCCCCCTCACTCCTCCCAATCCAATCCTTCTGTCGCTTTTTCGTCTCTTCTGGCCAATCAATTCTGTCTAACCCTTCTAACAATTTATCTGCGTAGTCAGTAATTTTTAAATACCATTGTTCCATTTCTTTTTGGAGTACTACCGTATCACAGCGTTCGCATTTGCCTGCATTGGTTACTTGTTCGTTGGCAAGCACGGTTTTGCAACTCTCACACCAGTTGACCGATTGTTTTTTTCGGTATGCCAATCCCCTTTTGTACATGAGCAAAAAGAACCATTGTGTCCATTTATAATAATCTGGATTATGACTCCCTACTTCACGTTCCCAATCTACGGAAATGCCTAATTGTTTAATTTGATTTCTAAAATTATCCACGGCGTCGTTGGTACTTTTGCGTGGGTGTACATTTGTTTTAATAGCATAATTTTCTGCAGGTAACCCAAAAGAATCCCAGCCAATAACTTGGAGCACATCTTTGCCGATCATGCGTTGATAGCGCGCATAGACGTCACAGGCTGTATACACCTCGGCATGGCCAACATGAAGTCCACTCCCTGATGGGTATGGTAATTGTGGCAATATATACATCTTGCTTGTCTTTGTGGCATGCTCGGGCGTTTTGTATATGTTGGCATCGGCCCACTTTTGTTGCCAACGGGGTTCAATTTCTTTGGGGTTATATTGGGTCATAGTATTATTTGGCTAATGTCATCCCCGAAAGACCACGCTCGGCGTGGCTTATCGGGGATCCACTCATTCTATTTGACGAGTGGATTCCCGTCTTCGCGGGAATGACATAATAGGGATCTATATTTTGTGTTACAATGCTCAATGTTCCATGTATCGTATTTTATTTTCTTATCCACTCCATCACCATTGGATGAATATATGTATTTGCAATCACAATATCTTTTCTCCCCCGTTGCCACGGGTTGCCATCAAAATCTGTCACCACGGCTCCTGCTTCTTCTGCAATCAGGAGTGGTGCAACATAGTCATGATCCAAGCCTGAATTACACAGCACCATATCTACTCCACCACTCGCAAAGTAACAGACAGGCATCATGCAGGCAAAATTATTGAGCCACATATTCGTGTTTTGAACAATATGCGTGTAAGCTCGTTCCATTTCTTTCATGTGCGATCCATAGACCTTGTTTTCTTCTGCTGCTCGCATAACGGTACCGTACCCGTAATCCAGTGTTTGATTGTCGTTTACATGAATTGGTTTATCGTTTAAAAACGCTCCACCACCTTTTTTTGCAAAAAATAATTCATTTGCTATAGGATTATGTACGGCAGCAAGAATGGTTTCCTGTTTATATTGCAACCCTACCAACACACACCACATGGGAATACCAAAGGCAAAATTTCTCGTGCCGTCGATTGGGTCTATCACCCATTCATAGTCTGCCCCTTTGTTGATTGGATCTGCTAATTCTTCGGTATAAATGGCGTGGTCCGGGTATGACGCTTGAATGGCTGCGACCAAATAGTCACTCACAGCAATGTCAGCAGCAGTTAACAAGTCACCTCTGTTGGTTTTGGTGGTATGCGAAACACCCTGATCAAAATATTGTTTGGCCAGGGTGCCTGCTTCTTGAATGATTTGTTTTATAAATTGTTCCATACG
>JAGOTR010000037.1 GCA_018061685.1 Candidatus Magasanikiibacteriota bacterium | reverse complement strand
GAGATGAACAAACCTAAATTCCTTGTGAAAAAAGACTCAAAATAGCAAACCCTATGGCGAGTCCAAATATCCACGCAGCAAGAGTAAACAAATACGGGGTACTCAAGAGCAATCCAAGCAGGGTAAAAAAAATAGCAATGACTTGCAAAATCATTTTTATTTTCCCCCATAAATTCGCTGCTCGCACCGTATGAAATTTTATTTTTGCAACCGCAGCAATCAATATAAAAGCAACCTCAATACCTAACACCGCCAATCCTAACAAATAATGAAATTGTTGAAATACCAACACCAATACCATTGACCCAATCAAGAGTTTATCTGCCAATGGATCATACAGCATGCCAAACTGTGTAATTTTATTCCTCGTTCGGGCTAACGAGCCATCCAACGCATCGGTACTTGCAAGCAACAAAAATAAAATAACACCAAACAAATAGTCGCCATGTAAAATAATCCATACAACCACCGGTATACCCAGCAACCGTACCGTGGTCATTTTATTTGGCGTCACCCACTGTGGCAATACACGAAGAACTGTTTTTGATAAAAAAACATCGTGGGGGTGTACCTCGGCGGCAGGCTGATAGGCAAATAAATTGGGATGGTGATCGGTAAACCGAGACGTGAGTTTCATATAGTGTATTGTACTAAAATAAGCCAAAAAATTCAATGGACGTCATTCATTCACAGGAAGTAAAAAAAACGAACCACTGTATGTGATTCGTTTTAAACGATATGTTGAAGTGTGACTTGTCCGGCGTAGCGGAAGCGAAGACGGATTACCGTTTTCTCCATTGATGTCCACGTCGAGCGCGGTGTAAACCAAATTTCTTTCTTTCTTTTGCACGAGGATCACGAGTTAAAAACCCTTCCGCTTTGAGCACTGGTTTTAACAATGCATCCCATTTCACGAGCGCGCGAGCAATACCATGGCGAATCGCTTCTGCTTGAGAATTGACACCACCACCACTTACTTTAATAGAAATATCAAACGTTTTTTCTTTTCCAACGGTCATGAGAGGCGCCATTACTTTTTCAAGCCAAAAAGCAATCGGAAAATACACGTTATGTGGTTTTCCGTTCACGGTCATAATTCCTTTACCAGGAGCCATTCGCACGCGAGCAGCAGAGGTTTTTCTTCTGCCAACAGATCGTTCAAGAGATGATTGTGTTGAGGTATCTACCATATCTTATGCTTGAATAGTTAAACGCTTCATCATATGTTCACGCAGTGAATTTTTTGGCAACATGCCATACACTGCTTTTACCACCACTTCTTCTGGGTGTTTATCGAACACTTTTTTCATCGGTGTTCTTTTAATACCACCTGGGTGTAATGTGTGATGATAATAATCTTTTTGTACCAATTTTTTACCAGTGAAGATCACTTTTCCTGCGTTGATCACATGCACGGCGTCTCCCGCATCAATATGCGGAGTAAACGTGGGCTTATCTTTTCCACGCAAAATCATAGCAACTTCTGTTGCCAAGCGACCAACTGCTTTTCCAGCAGCATCAATGGTAATTGTTTTTCTTTTAATATCCATACGGAAAAATTTAAACAAATTCAATACGAACCACATCAGCTCCATCAGTAGGACGATGTCCCATGCGAATAATCCGGGTATATCCGCCTGGTCGTTCTTTATATTTGGGAGCAATGTCATGCATTATTTTACGAATCGCATCTTCGGTAAACAATACTTTGGCAATTTGTCTTCTATCTGCCAAGGTACCACGTTTTGCTCGGGTCACCAATGGTTCTACTACGGTTCGGAGAGCTTTTGCTTTTGCTTCGGTCGTTTTAATAGCTCCATGAACAACCAAACTTTCAGCCAAATTACGAAGTAATGCTTTTCTTTCTGCGCGTTGTCTTCCTAAGGTAAATTTTTGAACTTGGTGTCTCATACAAAATAATTATACGTGTTCTTGGGTTATTCAGCTTCTTGTGTTGTATCACCTTCTTTTGTTGCTGTCGTATCGGTTGCTTCTGCTTCTGCAGCGTTCAACACAAGAGCAAAGTGATCCATTAAAATTTTTGTTGCTTGGTGTACCGCATCCCGTGGGGTAATTGTTCCATTTGTTTCAATCGTCATAACCAATTTTTCATAATCAGTTACATCACCCACACGCATACTATCAATTTTATATCCAACATCTCGAATTGGAGTATAGAGTGAATCAGCAACAATGGTACCTAAATCTAAATTTTTTGTTTCTTTTTCAGAAGCTGGAATATAGCCCACACCTTTTCCAACCATGACTTCCATATCAATACTTTTAGTAGCATCCGTCATGGTAAAAAGATGCAATTCTGGATTTGCTATTTCAATATCAGCATTTTTTTCAAAATCAGCCGCAGTCACGGGACCTTTCCCTTTCTTTTTGAGGTGAATAATAACAGGATTATCACTGTGAGAACGTACGGCAAGTAATTTTAAATTTAACAATACCTCTACCATGTCTTCTTTCACACCTGGAATAGCAGAAAATTCATGCTGCACACCATCAATCTTTACCGATTCAACAGCAGCTCCTGGGAGTGATGCTAAAAGCACACGTCTCATAGAATTGCCCAAGGTAATACCATACCCTTGTTGACATGGGCTCATAATCAATTTTCCGACGTGTGGATTCTCGGTTTCCTGGAAGGAAATGTTGTTTGGAAGCATGATGTATTCCATAAAGGAAGATATTAGTGAGGATAAATATCCTCAAATAAAGTTTAACGGGTTGAATAATACTCGATAATAAGTTTTACATCAAATATTTTATCAAAATCCACTTCTTTTGGCATGTGCAAAACTTTTCCTGTTTGTTTATTTGGATCAACCGTAAGCCAAGAAGGAAGCGTGGCATGTGATAATTGTTCACTCATTTTTTCAAATATTTTCTTTTTTGCTTTATTTTCTTTTACAGCGATGATATCTCCCGTGCGTACTAAGTACGATGGAATATTCATTTTTTTGTCATTTACCGTAAACAAATTGTGACTCACCATTTGACGTGCTTGTGCACGAGTCACAGCAAAACCAAGACGATAAATCACATTATCCAATCGTTGTTCGAGCAAGGTTTGCAAGTTGACACTTGAGTCGCCATCTAATCGGCCAGCTTCTCTTACATATGAACGAAATTGTCCTTCACGCAATCCATAGATAAAACGAGCTTTTTGTTTTTCTTCAAGCTGTTTTCCATAGTTTGACTTTGTTTTACCGCGCTTGTTTGGACCATGAACACCCGGCGCTTGACTCAATCTTCGAGCCACTTTTGCTGGATTTGTTTTCAATCCCAAATTCACGCCAAAGCGTCTTGCAATCTTATTTTTTGGACCAATGTATCTTCCCATAGGTAAAAGTAATTCGTAATATGCAAAATAAATTAAACACGTCTGCGTTTTCGAGGACGACACCCATTATGTGGAATAGGTGTGGTATCTTTCACAGCCAATACTTGTAATCCATTTGCATTCAATGCTCGAATGGCAGATTCACGTCCACCACCAATGCCTTTAATAAACACACTCACTTCTTTTAATCCAATATCTTTGGTTGCGTCTACCGCTCTTTTTACTACTTGAGAAGCGGCATAGGGAGTGGCTTTTTTGGGTCCTTTAAACCCAACCATACCTGAACTTGCCCAAGATAATACATCACCATTTTGATCAGTTAAGGTCACAATAGTGTTATTAAAAGTAGCTTGAATATAGGCTCGTCCAGTACTCACTTGTTTTTGTACTTTTTTCTTTTTTTTCTGTTTTACAGCAGGTGTAGCCATAGAAAATAAATTCGCTAGGAGATGAAGGAAATATTAGGTTTTTTGAGCCGTTGGTTTCTTTCCACTACTTGCACGATTTCGTACATTACCACGCACAGTTCTTGAATTGGTTTTGGTACGTTGTCCTCGCACAGGTAACCGCTTCATGTGGCGAATGCCGCGATATGATTTAATATCTTTTAATCGTTTAATGTTTGAACTTACTTGTCGTTTTAAATTTCCTTCGGTCGTATATTCTTTTTCAATAATCGCACGAATGGTATCTTCTTGTTCCAAACTCAAGTCTTTGACACGAATGATTTCAGATACTTTTGCTTTATCTAAAATCTTTTTTGATGTCGTTGGGCCAATACCAAAAATGTAGGTAAGAGCAATACCGACTTGTTTTTGTTTTGGAATGGTCACGCCTGCAACACGCATAGGAGTATAGAGAATCGGAAATAATTAAGTAAAATTATGCGGCCTTTTTTCTTTGTTTGGTACCTTGTTTTTGTTTATGTCTTGGGTTATCACAAATATTGTACACAACACCTTGTCTGCGTACTCGTTTACATTTGTTGCATCGTCCTTTTACAGAGGCTTGTACTTTCATAAAAAAGAATATCGAGAACTAAAAAATATCAACACACTGCCGCGATATCTTAGTCCATCTTTACATCTTTGCTTGCCGAGTTTATTTGGCGAAGCGAAGCGAAGACGAACTCCACCGCACTGGTTGATATATATTTAAATTCTATATGTAATCCGGCCTTTTGTCAAATCGTAGGTGGTCATTTCTAACCGAACACGATCTCCAACACCAATGCGAATTTTAAAGGTTCGCATTTTTCCTGCCAAATAGGCAGTGATTTTGTGATCGCTATCTAAACGAACAAGAAATTTTGCACCAGGCAACACTTCTTCGACCGTTCCTTCTACGAGAATAACATCGTTTTGTTTAGCCATGAAACTATTGTAAAAAGGGTGAATCTTATACAGACAAGATTCATACCAAGTTAGTTGTTCTGCCCCACTCTAGGGTGGTATGTAGAATTAACTCGGGAGTATTGTACAAGAGACCTATACCTACTGTCAAGCCCCCTAAGAGAGCCTATATGTGCATAAAAACAAAAGCTAAACGGTCAAAGGTCAAATGCTTGCCCGACGCCTGCCTGCCGGCAGGCAGGTAGCTGCTCAGAGCGAAGACGGGGTAATTGTTAATTGTTACTAGTTAATTGTTACTAGTTACCTGTTAACGTACACCCACTTTTTATACAAAATAAAATTCCAAGCTGTCATAACCGCAATAGTCGCAATACGAACAAGCACGGCTGAAAAACCAAGCTCGTGATTGAATACATACATGATACCAATAGAAAACAGATAATTACCCCCCGCCAAAGTAAGATATCTAATAAATTGACGATGCGCTAATCCCTTACTTCCAAACGACCAATGCTTATTGAGGAAAAAGTTATACCACATCACAGCGAGCTGAGTGAATATAATGGCAACCGTAGCCGAAAGGGGGGTATAGTGCGTAATAAGAAACAAACTGGCAATGTCGAGTAAAAAACCAGAAAATCCAACCACAAAGTAGCGGCTGAATTGATGCTTATGGGTGTGATAGAGAGCAATGATCCGTGTTTTCATTACACAATGATTAGGTTAAGACAGCTTTAATACGTCGTATCCCCGCACTCGAAGACTCTTCTTTGGTAATTTTAAATTGACCCAAAACACCCGTATGTTCTACATGAGGACCCCCACAAATTTCTCGGCTAAATGTTGGTTCGTCTGGGTTGGCATTACCTGTGTGTGCGGGATCTCCAATAGTATACACTTTAATCACATCATCATAGCGGTCTGGAAACATACCAATCACGCCTTGATCAAATGCTTGTTGTACCGGCATTTCTTGAAAGCTTACAGCATAATCTTTTTGAATAGCAGCATTGACCAAGTCTTCTACTTGTTTGAGTTGTTCTGGCGTTATTTTATCTGGGTGATTAAAATCAAAGCGTAAACGCTCGGGCGTAATGTTACTCCCCTTTTGCCCCACATGGGTGCCCAGTACTTTGCGAAGGGCAATATGCAATAAGTGCGTTGCTGTATGATATTTGACACTCATGTCACTATGGTCAGAAAGACCGCCTTTGAATTTTTGTTCCGA
>JAGOTR010000009.1 GCA_018061685.1 Candidatus Magasanikiibacteriota bacterium | reverse complement strand
CCAGGGTCGGTGGCGGGCTGCTCGCAAGCAGCCTGTTGAAGAAACAGCCCCCCGAAGAGGGCCAGGGAAAGCCATCGTACAAAACCGTACATGGCTGCCTCCTTTCCTCCCCCTTTCTCAGGGGGGCTTGAGTTATCGGAAATCCTTCGGAGAAGGAGAAAAAAACGTTTTTTATAGCGTTCTTTTCTCCTTTCCGAAAGGTTTTTTTCCACCAACAACAGGAAAAATTCTTTATACACAGCTTTAGGCTAGTGCAGGGTGTGCATAACTTACCAAGAGTGAGTGTTTGTATAAAGAACAAGTATATACTTCCGTCCTGTGTAAGGCCGGATGAATATATTTATTCTCTAAAATTAGCAAAATTTTTTAGGCACGAAGCCGTATCAACTATTGCATATTTTTTTTATTTTGTCAAGTGGGGGTGTTAATAGGTAATATGCAGATATGCGGATAATGCAGATTTACGGATAGTTTTGTTTGTTTTGTTTTGTTATGTCACTCAGGCCGACCCTCGGGAGTCGAGGAGTTCAGTATCATTAGTGTAATAAAGATCTTGAACTACCCTCCGACTTCAGTCGGATTGACAGATTACAATCAACCACATCCGTAAATCTGCATTATCCGCATATCTGCATATTGTTATTATACGCCCACAAAAAAATATGATATACTCTTGAATGCACATAATCAACACACAGATGCTCCCTCCCCAATTTGGCATCTGTGTGTCCTATGTGCATTCAATTCCACTCAATACTTGTATTTTTTAAATACATGATTGCTCGTGTAAAACAATATATTTTTTCGAGTTACTCTCTTTTATTGAAAGTACTCCCCACCAAGCGCATGCGAATTTTTGCGCTGATTTTGTTTTTTGCGGTTACTACCTCAGGGATTCTTGTGGCCACACTCCCAGCAGCAGCATTTGGTGTCAGTACCGTTGTGAACGGTATTATTACGGGTATTGTGTACCTCCTGTTGTTACTTGCAACATTGTTTATTCAAATTACTATTTTCTTTTTAAAATTTTTCATTCTTATTGCGGGGTATAATAATTATATTAATGCACCCGTGGTGCTTTTGGGGTGGAACATGATTCGTGATGTGGCCAACATGTTTTTTGTGGTTATTTTGCTGGTTATTGCGTTTAGTACTATTTTGGGGTTAGAGCAATATGAATGGCGAAAAGCATTGGTGAAACTTGTTTTGGCAGCTATTTTGGTAAACTTTAGTAACTTAATCCTGCAGCTTATTATCGACGTGGCGCAGGTATTTATGATTACGTTTTTGAATGCAGTAGCAGGTGCGGCTGGCGGCAACCTGATTAACATGTTTAATTTAGATAAAATTCTCAATTTATCCGTGGGCAATAATCCCGAAGGAGATAAAATTCAGTTAGAACTTATGGCCGCAGGTGTGATGGCGCTCGTATTTGCTGCGGTTGCTATGTTTACCATGTTTGCGTACATCGTGGTGCTCTTGTATCGCGTGGTCTTACTCTGGGTGAGTATTATTTTGTCGCCACTCGCATTTTTGTTTAGCGTGCTCCCTCAAACAAAATCGTACGCCGATGAATTTTGGAAAGAATTTACCAACCATGTTATTGCCGGCCCCATGATGGTCTTTTTTTTGTGGTTGGCATTTGCCACGTTTGGTGGTGGCGGTATTACCCAACATTTAGAACAAGGTAACCCAATTCCAAGTGCAAAAATATCCACCGCAAATTCAGTTGAAGATATTAGTGGAAAAAAACCAGGTGCAAGTATTAACGAAGCCGCAAGCTGGGAAAACATGGCCAACTTTATTGTAGCAATTGCATTTTTGTGGATTGGTATTGAGCGCGTGCAAAAATTAGGTGTGCGTGGTGGCGGGTTAACTGCTGGGGCTATTGATTTTGGTAAAAAAGTTGCCACCATTGCAAGTGGGTATGCCGTAGGCCGATGGTTAGTAGGCAAAGGTGCAGATGCTGGAAAATTTGCAGCATACCACGCACCTCTTGTTGGTGGAGAAAAATGGGAGAAGCGTGCAAAAGTTATTGGTGAAGCCGCTACGGGTTGGTATTATGGAAAAGGAACCAATATGACCCCGAAAGGCGAAGAAATTCGCGATGGTATTTTACAAAAGCTTGAGGCACGGGCCGTGGCGACACCACAAGGAAAAGCCGAATTAGCTGCACAAATAACTGATTTAGAAATAAAAAAACGTGACGCGGCCGCATCGTTTGAAAAACAAAGAGCCGAGCTCATTGAAAAAACTCCCGAAGGGGCTGAACGAGATGCTGCCTTAGCTCAATTTGATACAAATCGACTGGCACAAATGGAATCATTAGATACCAGTATTGCTGATGCCAAAAAATTAGAAGCTGTCGCAAGTGTGAAAACAGTCGAAGAATGGGATAAAGAAATTGCACAGGATGAAAAATTGTTACAAAAAGAATTAGGAGGAGGTATTGTGGGTGCTATGGCACGGTCAAATATGAAATTAGATAAGCAAATGCGAAAGACCGCCGAGCAAACAGAGTATCGCAAAAAATTACTCAGTAAACGGACTGGTTCAGAATCTGGGGGTGTTATTTTAGGTGGGCTGATTCAGTTTGGTATGGGTGCTGAAAAAGCAAAATTTTTGGGTATTCCACTGGGAAAATATTTTAGTGATCCGTATGCCGGTACCGGTGTTGATCAAGCCCGTCGAGAACGTGGGTGGTACCAAGCAGAAGAAGCTCGTGGTGCGGCAAAAGATGCTCAATTTGAAACACAGGGTCGTTTGGAAGGATTAAAAAATCCACGGTTGAAATTTAACGTTGACACCGGGAAGGTGCGTTTTGAATTTGGAAGTAGTGTGGCAGAAAGAATTGAGGGTCATAAATCTGCTGCAGAAGCATTTGATTCCGAAATAAAATTATTAGAATTATCTGCACGAGAAAAATTATTGGCAAAATCAGAAAAACAAATGGCGAATATTGATAATGCACCAGAGGTAAAAGGGGTAAAAGATAGTTTGAAAAAATTTGAAAGTGAAACAGCTCGATTACGAAGAACCATTGAAAATTTAAATGCAATTCAAAAAGCACAGCTAGCACAAGAGCAATTTAATCAATTTAATAAAGATGCCTACAAAAATCAATTAAGAAAAGATAATCCTGATTTTAAGGAAGCTGATCTCAATCAATTAGCCGAGGATCAGTATAAAAAATTACAAGAAGAAAATGAAAAAGCAGAAGAAAGTCTTGTTAGACGAAGAGAGGTTGCGTTAAATGAAAAAAATCCATTGATGACTGCAGAACAATTTGAAGCAGACGTCAAAGACCCCGCACGTGCATTAAAACAATATGCTGAAGAAGCGAGAAATGCAGAACAATCACGAATGCGCGCACAAAAAGAATATGGGCAAGCATTTTTGTCTGAAATTGAACGGCTTGAACAAGGCGTGGGTGGAGAAGATGGGCGTACTGAATTGGCTGTTGGGTGGAAGAGTGCGCGCAACAAAGCATTGGCCGATCACCGAGAATTATTTTATCGAGGAAGAGAAAAGAAAATGGTTGATGATGCTTCACAGCGTCATGTGTGGGATGCAAAAGGTATTAATACACCAAACAATGCCGAAATCGCTATTTACGAAGCACTCTTGAAAGATTTTGCTGCCATGGACTATAATGCTGCTGTGGCTGCGGTACGAGATAATATGGAAGTTATTTCGAAAAAAATTGCTGCAGGAAAAGAAATTTCATTTGAAGATGGTGCGATTACACAAGCATTGTTGAAAATTTTGCATGCCGATTCATGGATTGACGATGGTATTCTGCCTGCTGCTGGACTTGCAAAACTGGGGGTCAAAGTACCTGCTGCGGTTGCTGATAAGATTAATGAACGTATAAGAAACGATTTGGAAATGATTCGTGGAAATAGGTCAACGGCTCAAGGAGGATCTTCTCTCGGAGGATCCGGTGGGGGATCTGTTCCTCGTGAACAAATAAATGCGATTGCCGACATTATGAAACAGGTATTAGGTGACCAAGCAAAAGAATTGTTTAGCCAATTAAAATTAGGAAATGCAAATTCTGATAAAGCCTTACTTTCAGCGATTCAAGAAGGATTGAAATCGGCGAGTGGGTCATTACAAAGCGATCTCATTCGTCGTGCTGGTTTGGCTGCGGGTGCCCCTCCTGCACAATTATCTGCGGAAATAGCTCGGCTTATTCAAGCAAATAAAGATCGATTGGGGAGTCTATTATAATAATCTGTCTATTTAACTGTATTTGTATATGAGTGTTCCTAGTAGAAGACCTGGTGGTGGACAAGAAGTATCACCACAAAGAATTGTAGACCCTGAAGTACAAAAAAGGGCCGAAGCCATGGCAGAAACGGCTATGCGTGAGGCACGAGATTTGGCATTGATTCAACAATATATCGGCCCTGAAAATGTAAAAAATTTGGCCCCCCAAGAGCTTGATGTTATTGCTACTCGTTTAGAACAAGAATTGGGTTCTCGGTTACGATGGAACAATGAAAGTGCTAATTTTAAAATGATGAACGACGTGGAGTTGTTGTTTGCTGCTCGCTATGATGTGGAGTTTGTTCGAACACATCAGGTAGTTGGTGGTCTTATTGATACCGCAATTGTATTGGCACAAGAAAAAAGAATAAAATCCATGGGTGATGCTGTGTCTCGGATTATTTATGAAGATATTCGTGATGGCGCAAATGGATATACGCAAGGAATTTACAGAACAGGGCTTGATGAACATGGTGAAGAAGGCCATGAAGTGATTGATTTGTTTGATGAATTGCATATTCGACATATTAAAGAAGTGTACGAAACAATTCCTGTTCAAGATAGAACGGCGCCGTATGATACATGGGCTGCTGTCGAACGATTGTACCGAAATGAACGAAGGGAAGAACGCAAAAAAAGGCGTGCAGAGCAAAATGGAACAGAGTATACAAGATCGACTCCAAAAGAAACCGTTCGCTTTTTTATTCCCAAGCGTGATAATGAAGGAAATTTGGTCATGCATGACGATGGAGTAACGCCACAAGGACGTTTGATTCAAGACTTATTTAACGAAGTTGAACGATTTACCATTAGCCAAAAAGAATTTGAGCATTATTATGATGGGATTGGAAAATACCAAACGGCACTTCAAGATTTGAGTACCATGAGAAATCAATCTACCCAAGATCATCATTTTGAAAAAGCTGGTCATGCACAATTGCTTGAAGGTATCGGGGGACAATTACTGTATTTACCTGCCTCCGTACTTCAAGCCAAGTCGTATGCACAAGGAGATATTGCCAAAACACAACCCAGTTTCCGCGCCAATGGGCATGTACATGAATATGTAAAAGAAGGATATGATGAAAATACGGGTATTTCTATTGGGTGGGATCCTGAATTATTGAAAATTTTTCGTGGATCCGTCACCGATCATTATGCGTATGGACAAACACGCCAAAGAAATGCGCGTGCTGCGTTGGGGTACGGTCAATTAGAAGATCCTATTGCTGATGCTCAAAAAAATACCTTATGGTTTGGTCGACGCGTGTTAGATAATGGAAAAGTAAAATATGGAAAAGTGTATGATGCCATGGGCAATCACTATGATCGAGAATATGAACAAGCACGAGGCTATGGTATGACCGAATATGAAAAAGGAGATAAAATATTTACCAATTTAGTTGGTCGACATTTTGCTATTAATCCCCGGGATTGGATTATGTCGTATTATGTGGGAACGGGATTTGGATCTGCAGACGATGCGTTGCGAGGAAGACGTGCCGTAACTGATAACGAAAAAGGGGAGCCAATATTAGTATTTTTTTGTAAACTCCCCGCCGAGGGCATGACAACTATTGAAAATAATGATGAATTGCCCAACGGAAACGACAGTACTATCTATGGAGAATTAACGATTCGTGGGTTTACTGCATTGGCAAAATATACGGCTTGGCGAGCGTCGATTGGTGATATTGTGGGAGTAAAAGATGTCCATGATGTGAAAGTGGATATTATGAAAGAATTGGGAAAAGAAAAAGCAAAAAATGTTATTGATTCTGATGACGCAACATCTGAGTTTGAAAATAAAAAAGCAATCGAACAAGGTATCGCATGGGATCATCGTGTGGATGCACCTGTATTTGGGAGCGTTTTGGGTACCTGCTTTGGCCGAGAATGGCCAGCAGTTCTTCGTATTTTAAGTGGCGAAGAAGCTGTGGTACCGGTATCGATTGCCGGAGCCGCACAAGAATTAAAAACAGAGGCAGAATTGGTAGAGTATGTGTATAGCACTATTGAAGAGCACAAAGAACTATTGAGCGAGTTACAACAAACATCAAAAGAAAAAGCAAAACGACAGGCGGTATTGTACTTTTTTGACGCAATAAAAAAAGTGGTGGGATACAAAAATATGTTGACTCCGGATATGTTAAAACAGCATGTCACGGCCGAGGGTGCAAAAGATGTGGTATTGCCACGTCCTACCCCACGCGGCTCTTCGGAAAAACGTCCGGATGATGAACAAAGTGATACGTAGGGGCACGCTGTTGCATAGTTTTTCATTGGCAATTATTTTTTTCTATGATTCTTCTTAATCGAGCACATACCAATCTTCAAGCCGTGTTTACCAACGCATGGCTTGATGATGAGCCTTATGAGAGTATTCTCGATGAGTTGTTTTCGCTTCCCGATGATTGTATTCAATTTATTGGTGCCTGCGTTGACGAAAGTACCTTGCCACAAAAAGATGAGGCGCTGCCAGAGGTACAATTATCGTTAACCGAATATATGACGCTTCTTGGTACCGTGTCACTCAAAGACATGCTTTCCGAAAGCGAAATTATGGCATTAAAAAAGAATAAAGAATTGTTGGTTCCTTTAGACATGCAAAAAAGAATCCTTCAAACAGCGTATCTGTGTATTCACTCGCAAGAAACCAGTACGGCAAATGCATTGATTACCACTCTTGAAGACGTCACCAATGGAACACTCCGTATTGGCGGAGAAATAGAAACATTGTTATATAGAAAAATATATCTTATGTTGGTATTTCGGTATGCCGAGTTTATGCCAACAGCACGCATGAGAGATATTTTTTCTTCCACACTGTTTACCTTGGGTATCTTTATGGACATGCTGATATTGCCTGCCTTGGGTGTGCATATTCGATATTATAGTTTGGTACCTATTCGTGAATCGTTATCACTTGACTATGCAGCGTCTATTGCAAGTAATAAATCGCCTTTTGGAAAAAATGCAAAAGGTGAAGATATGTCTGTGCAAGATTGGATTGTATTATCACAAAAAAGGTTACAGCATGTAGAACAAAAGGATTTTTTTACCGTGCTTGATGCCGACCCTGATATTCTTGCGAACCCCAAAGAATTACTTGTACAGATTCAAATGATACTGTTTTTGTATCGATTGCTTGTGAGTGGCTTTTTTATTTTGAATGAGGGTGCCGCTCCTTTGGTAGAACGATCTATTACACAATTAGAAAAAGAAGCCCAAAAAAGATTACTCATACCCAAAGAGGAAACATTTTCTGATATTGTACACCAAACACGACGACAAGAATTAGCCGCCGTATTGTACAAAACAAATACGTTGCAGTCATTAATAGAGTGGGCTCGTGGGTTTGATACAAAAGAATTGGCCATGGCGTCGATTGTGTCTCTTTTGTCAGATACCATTGGGGATATTCCACAAGATCAAACCGACTTGGTGGCGGCTATTTTACAAATGAGTCAATTTTTGGAACAACAAGGCTATGAAATGGATCATGAAATCATTTATTTTGATGAAACAAGTAGTGTCTTTCGATTTACTACGTCTTGATTTGTTTTTGTATGTCTGTCACCCCATCACAACCAACTATTGTAGTAAAAAAGTCCGACGGTACTACTGTGCGGATGACGCTTGCTGAACTTGCTGCATCCAAAAAGCCTGTCGAACAAGTGGTCACCGCGCCTCCTTCATCATCTCTTCCGCCAGTACCACAAATAAACGAAGAAAAACTAGAACTATTGGATGCCGATGCACTGCCTGGTGCAGAAGATCATCATATTGTTGATCCCGGAGAAGAGGGGGTGTCGGTGGTGACTGAAATACCCGTTGACAACGAAGAGTATCTTTCCGCCGATGCGCTCCTTGGTGCAAGCGACTCCCACGAAGAAGAACACATGAGTTCTTCTTATGGGGGAGTAATCGAAACATCACATGCACTTGCTACTACCACCCCTGTAGTTGATATATACGCTAATAAAGCAGCGTTTGCTTCACATACTACTCATCAAGAAAGTGATGCACAGGGATTATCCACTCCACCAAATACCGAAAATATGGTAGTATGGGAGAAAGATGATCATACCTCTCTTCTTGAAGATACTCTTGACGATCCCGTTTCTCACATTCCAAGTGGCGACGATACTCGTGTACAAGTAGAGCAAGTGATGTCTCGTCTTTCCACGACTTTGTCGGCAGAGAATCAAAAAAATGTGCGCGCATTAATTTTATCTCGTATAAAAGATGTTCGCACTGATGATCAATTATTTTCGAGCATCACACGAGAAAAAGAATCTGGCGGCTTAGGATTATCAAAAGAAATGGGAGAAGAGATTGTCCGTATTATGAGCGATATGCGAGAAGGCGATATGGGCATCATGCCAGTATCACCGGCACGTGCACAGGTGATACAAAAAACAGTCAATGCACCCTCACGGGAAAGTAAGCCTGTTGCTCCTGTATATGTAGAAAAGATACCAACTCCTTTGGTTCAAGCCACACCAAATGTGGTGCGACAATCATCGCTCAATAAACGGTTGTTACAAGATATTACCCCTCCACCTCCACGAGTCGCTGCCGTGTCGCCGACTTCTGTTGTCTCTGTGCCAAAAGAAGTCGTGGTTTCTACGACGCAAAAAAGAACCGTCGGGCCCGTAGATGAATTTCAACAAATGACCCTGGTATCATTTCGGCAGCTGGCCCCAACAGCAGAAGAGGCAGTTGATGTATTAATTCGCCACATAAAATTATTAGAAGAAGAATCGTACATATTATTTTTGGAAGCAAAAGATGCCTGGAAACAAAGTGAATTAGCCGTAAGATATCAACAGGTACTTACCGGTGCCTTACAGGAAGGAATCACGATTCCTGCATATCTTGCACGGCACAGTGATACAGTAACCCCCGAAGAGTTTAGTGCATTGGTCAGATTTTCTGGAGCGATTTCATAATTTTTATGCCACAATTTGTTGTGCCACAATTCATTGATGTTGAAGATAAAATTTTTGGTCCTATTACGACCCGTCAATTTTTGATTCTTCTTATTGGTGGTGGTATTATTTATTTGGCATATGAATTAGCTGATTTTATTTTGTTTGTTATTATTTTATCAGTCGTTGGTGCCTTATCATTAGTGATTGCTTTTGTCAAAATAAATGGGCAAACATTCCATTATTTTTTGTTAAATTTTTTTCAAACAATAAAAAAACCAAGTTTACGAATTTGGAAAAAAGAGTACAGTAAAGAGGAATTGAATTATTTACGAAAACAGGGGAGTGAAATGGAGGAAGAATTCAAGCAAGAAAAGAAAATAGTTCGTGCAGGGCATATTCGTGATTTATCGTTATTAGTCAATACGGGTGGGTATTATAAGCCTGATACAAAAGATTTCTAAATATTTTCACATGCAATCAAAATCAGCAAAAGCAAAAAAAGCAAAAAAACCGTCTACCCAGGCGAATCTTCCGATTGCTGAAATTAGAGATAGTACGGTGATTATGAAAGACGGGACTCTTCGATCCGTATTACTTACTTCAAGTATTAATTTTTCTCTCAAATCAGAAGATGAACAAAATGCACTTATTTCGTCGTATGTTGGTTTTTTAAATTCTATTGATTTTCCCCTCCAAATATTAGTGCAATCACGCAAATTACAAATTCAACCATATATTGATACGTTAATTCGCTTAGAGCGAGAGCAAAAAAATGAGTTACTTCGCATTCAAATTGCAGATTACCGTTCGTTTGTGGGAGAACTCGTTGATATTGGACAAATTATGACGAAAAAGTTTTATGTAGTAGTACCGTACGATCCCTTGTCGAATCGAAAAAAAAGCTTTTGGTCTCGTATTAAAGAAGTAGTAAAACCTGTGGCTGCCATTCGTATTAAAGACGCACGATTTTTAGACCGGAAAAGAGAATTGGATTTGCGTGTGCGCAATGTCGTAGGTGGGTTAGAAAGTATGGGGCTTCAAGTGGCTCGATTAGATACACAATCACTTATTGAATTATATTACAATAGTTATAATCCTGAAACTTCGTTTGTAGAAGAATTAGCTCCTCTCTCGGACTTACAGGTAGAACCTACTAGCTAAATACCATGCCATTTACTCCTATTACAACCAATCGTTCTTCTTTAGGAAAAAAAGAAAAAAAACAACAGGCGAAACAAAAAGTACAAGTAGAGCAAGAGTTAGTGACACTTGAAGAAGAACAACTGTACCGTGAAGGCACGGTGGCTATTCGTGATTTAATTGCACCTTCGGCATTTCGTGTTGAGTCGAGTTTTGTGCAGCTCGGTGAAACGTTTGTTCGCACCTTGTTTGTCATTTCGTATCCTCGGTATATTGCTGTTGGGTGGAGTGCTCCTATTTTGAATCTCAATATGACCGTTGATGTGAGCATGTTCTTTTATCCGGTAAAATCTCCTATTATTTTAAAACAACTCAAGAAAAAAGTGGGGGCATTGCAAGCACAATTATCTGCCGATGCCGAAAAAGGTGCTCCACGTGATCCTATTCGTGAAGTGGCACTTCGTGACATTGAACAGCTGCGTGATGATTTGACTCAAGGGATTGAACATTTTTTTCAATTTGCATTTTATGTTACGTTGTACGGCAAAGATAAAGAAGAACTTGAAAAAGTCACTGAAGATATGGAAAATATCTTTGGATCTAAATTGATTTATAGCAAGCATGTGGTATATCAAGCGGAGCAAGGATTTACGTCTACTCTTCCGCTTGGAATTGATGAACTTATGGTTGCGTTTAACATGAATTCTTCTCCGATTGCTGCGTCATTTCCATTTATATCTTCAGAACTGACGAGCGACAATGGTATTTTGTATGGCATTAATCGTCATAACAATAGTTTAATTTTGTTTGATCGATTTTCACTCCAAAATGCCAACATGGTCGTGTTTGCTACGTCTGGTGCGGGTAAGTCGTATGCGGTCAAATTAGAAGTACTTCGGAGTTTAATGATGGGAACTGATGTGATTATTATTGATCCTGAAATGGAGTACGATCATTTGGCAGAGGCTGTTGGTGGTACGTATATCAATATTTCTTTGGCATCCGAAAGTAAAGTAAACCCATTTGACCTCCCTCGCCCCGTGGGCGGACAGCAAGCGTCAACCGACGATATTATTCGGAGTGCGGTTATTACCATTAAAGGGCTCCTCCGTATTATGCTTGGCACCATGACTCCCCAAGAGGATTCTATTATGGATCGGGCACTCCTTGAAACCTACGCCAAAAAAGATATTACCCCATCATCACAACTGTCAACCGTGGAGCCGCCGATTATGCAAGATTTATTGGAAGTCTTGGAAGGTATGGAAGGCGCATCAAATTTAGTGTTGAAATTAGAAAAATACACCGAAGGAACATTTGCCGGTTTGTTTAATGCACGCACCAATGTGAACATGAAAAATCAATTGGTTGTGTTTAGTGTGCGTGATTTAGAAGACGAACTTCGGCCGATGGCTATTTACACGTTGATTAACTATATTTGGAACATTGTGCGAAGTGAACGAAAAAAACGCTTGCTCGTAATTGACGAAGCGTGGTGGCTGATGACGCATGAAGATAGTGCAAAGTTTATGTATGCATTGGTTAAGCGGTGCCGAAAATACTATTTGGGTGTCACCACTATTACACAAGATGTGAATGACTTTTTAGGTTCTCCGTATGGCAAGGCGATTGTAACAAACTCATCACTTCAAATGTTATTAAGGCAATCTCCCGCTGCTATTGATTTGATTCAAAAAACATTTATGTTAACGCAAGGCGAACGGTATTTACTGCTTGAAAGTGGGGTAGGGGAAGGAATCTTTTTTGCGGGGCTCAAGCATGCTGCCATTAAAATTGTGGCGTCTTACACCGAGGATCAATTAATTACCTCCGACCCCAAGCAGCTGTTGGAAATTGAAAAAGCAAAAAAAGAATTTGATAGGCAGGTGGCCCAACAACAAAAAGGATAATACTTTATTACAAGATGTACTCATATGCTTGAATTACGACAACGAATATTTGTAGGGGCTGGCATTGTTATCGCGCTGTTGGTGGCGATTTTCTTGTTGTTTTTGGTATTTACCAAAAAACAAAGTACCCCAACGGAAGATCTGCTCACGAATCCTGTGACCGAAGATATGCCAATAGATACCGAGGGTACACCCCGTGAAGTACGCGAAACGCCACCTGCGGTGTCGCAAGAACCCGTGGCTCCAGCTGAAGATGCAGAGGAGCGATTTGTTCGTCAATTAGCACGGACATTTGTGGAAAGATTTGGGAGCTATTCCAACCAAAATGATAATAGGCATATTGACGATGCGCGTGCACTATCAACGCCAAGTATGCAAGCATGGATTGACAATCAAACCGTGGAACAACGTGGGGCTTACACCGGCTCTACCATGGTGGTGATTGAGCACCAAGTGATCTTGTTTACCGAGACTGCTGCCACCGTGTCTATTGGCGTGCAGCAACAGGTAGTGACGAATGGCAAAGAAGACCGCCTATATAAAACAGGAAGCGTAACCTTGGTAAAACAAAATGGAACCTGGCTCGTGGATGGATTATATTTTGATTAGTCCGACTTCGCCTGCGGGCTACCTGCCTGCCGGCAGGCAGGCGCCGGACAGGTTCGTCTTTTTACGACTGAGCTTTATCTGGGGGGATAGTATTCAATTTTTTTTCTACGAAAAACTCACTTATCACAACATGCAATCGATTATTGAGGGGGATAACAGATGTATTGTTTCCGGTGTTTTGTGTTTGTTGTAAAAAAGAAGGCACTATTCTTTGTGAGCCGTGCCGAGAAAAAATTCCCCTAAGGGGAGTTTTTTTGTGTCCACGTTGCGGTGAAGAAACACCAGAAGGTAGTACCTGTTTAGAGTGTGCATCAAAAGTAGTAGTGCACCAACATGTGGCACTTGGCGCATACGAAAAGGGGAGTGTGATAGAGTCACTTATAGAAAATTGCAAGTACACCTATTCACCAGATGTGAATGAAAGTTTTGATATATTGATTCAAAAATTTTTCAATGAATTTCCTCATATGTTCTCAAACATAGAGTGTATTGTGCCGGTACCACTTCATAAAAAAAGATATGCCGAACGGGGATTTAACCAATCAGAAATACTCGCACGCATCTTAGGAAAAGTATTACAAGTGCCGGTAGAACATGCCATAAAACGAACACGATACACCGCCCAACAGGCCACACTATCCAAGCAAGAGCGTGTATCAAATGTGGCAGATGCATTTGAGTGTGTTCATGCCGATGCTCTTACGGGTAAACATATAGTACTTGTCGACGATGTCTATACCACCGGAAGTACGCTTCAATCTTGTGCACAAGCGGTAAAACAAGCCCTACCAGCAAGTATTTCTGGCTTCTCTTTTGCACGCGCATTACCTCCAAAAAAAGGGATAACTATTTCTTGACGAAATTACCAACATGCCGTATAGTATATAACACTTTTAACAATTAACTCTCTCTTTAAAATCAGGTTAATTGTTAACTGTTAAAAGTCAACAGTTAACAGGGAGAGGTGTCAGAGTGGCCGATCGTGCAGCTTTGCTAAAGCTGTTCCCGATACTATCGGGACGCGGGTTCGAATCCCGCCCTCTCCGCGAAAAATGGCGCTAGCGCCATTTTGAGCGTTCCATGGTGACCGCAGGTCACTTTACGTGACAGAATGAGGGTAATGAAACGAAAGGCGCCATAACGCGGCTCGCCGACGATGACAATTAACTTGTAACAATTGACAATTAACACTTTCAAAAGGTTAACTGTCAATTGTTAACAGTCAACTGTTAACGAGGGAGAGATGGCTGAGTGGTTTAAGGCGACAGTCTTGAAAACTGTTGAGGATGCAAGTCCTCCGTGAGTTCGAATCTCACTCTCTCCGCGAAAAATGGCGCTAGCCATTTTGAGCGTTCCATGGTGACCGCAGGTCACTTTACGGGACAGCGCATAGTAGTAAAACAACGGCGCCATATCGCGGCTAGTCCAGAATAGTAGTTCTAACATCGTCCACTATTCTCCTCAGTTCGCAACAACGCAAGGTTAACGCCTTGTTTTTTGCTTTTGTTAATGGGAGTGCTGTGATTCATTGATTGCTGATAATGCCCACTTTTGTACCTGTGTATAGAGATTTTCTGTTGGGTAACCATCTATTTTAATAGTAGTCGCAACGATATTTCCATACATTTCTTGGATTTTGTTTTGGGCAATATCTCCTGCCATGGCAAAATTCTCATACAGAGTATCACCCAATGAAAAAATAGCAAACTTTGTTCCATCACACGAATGACATGCATTTTTTGCATCATCAAAAAAGATATCAAGAATAAGATTCATATCTCCATCTCCCCAAGTGGAACAACCTAGAAACACGAGGTCAAATTGTTTTAATTCATCGGCAGATACGTGTTGTATGTCAAATAACTGAACTTTGTACTGTTTAGACGTAAGAAAAGAATAGAGCTCTGTAGCAACAGCTTGCGTATTTCCAGAAAGAGTGGCAAATACAACAGCAATGGTCATAAAGGTCAAATTTAGAGAAAAAACAATGTTTGTAGTAATCGTTTTTTTATAGTTGATAAACTGGCATTGTCATCAGTTGAGGTCTTTATGGGTTCGTGGCGAATCTTGGTCATATTACGAATTTGAACCATCTATTTTTCCAAAAGCTGCTTTTTCACCATCTCCAATGCCTTTTTCAACTCTTCTTTATTTGCACATTTCACAAATTGCCTACTTCCAAACACTGGTCCACTCTTGGCTCTGTTGCTTTCATCTGTCTCATCTGACCAAGAAAAATTTTCTAATCCGAGTGATTCTTTGTAGGTACCAATAAAATAAATACCATAGCTCGCCGTATAGTGTACCCCAAATGGATGCCCTGAAATATAGGCAGCTTGAATGCAGCCATCTTCGGTGCCGTATGGAACATCCTCCCCAAATTCAGATGAAAGTGAAAAGCTGTGTGCCATTTTTTCAAATTGTTTTTTTGCGGCCTCTTTTCTTTTTTCTGGGTCGGCTGCGAGGGTCTTGAATGTATTGATTTGTTGGAGAAACTTTTCTTGGGTTATTCCACCTTCTTCACATATACTGCACGCAGACAGCCACCAGCATGTTTCTGACTCAGGGTCTAGCGCAGCAAGTTCTTGCCGAACTTGCTCTACCGCTTCAGGGGTATAGGCAGCATGGAGTGTGGCGGCTAATCGTTGTTTTTCTTGTTGAATTAAATTTAAGGCACAGGCAATGCCTGCATCAAAGCCGGGTGCGTTTGCGTCACCTGTTTTTGGTATTCGTTGAGCAAGGGATGCTTCGCTTACCCACGCTGGCCAATTGCCCAATTGTTTGACACGGAGTGCTGATGCTTCTACTTGTTGTATTATTGATGCTACTTCTCCTGCTACCATTATTTCTGATCCTCTTTCTCGGTTTGCTTGCTCTGACATATATACAATACAAATAATTAAGCATGGGTAATCCTATGATCTTTTAGTATACCAAAAATATCAAAAAAAAATAATCCCGACAGAATCGGGATTATTTTTTTTTGAGTATTACACGCGAGAGACATCGACTGCAGCGAGCCCTTTTTCACCTTCAACTACGTTGAAAGTAACGGTATCGCCAACATTCAATTCTTCGTATGAAATGCCGACCAATGACTTTGAATGAAAGAAAAGATCTTTTACTTCGCCTTCGCGAGCAATAAATCCAAATCCTTTATCCGTCAAGGTTTTGATGGTTCCTTGTTGCATACAATTTTTGGGTATGTTAGGGATTGTGAGAAATTCGACTACGTTTCTTTTGCTAAAAGCAATGTGAGCATACCACAGATTGGGAATTTAATCAAGCCTGAAAGCCTTTTTGGCCTATTTGGTACTAATATGAGCGAAAAATAAGTGGGGGACCATTGGTGTTTCTCGCCATATTGTTTTTTTCTTTTTCTTTGCTATACTACCCGTATATGTTACATGCTTCATCTAAATATCAGTACCCTACGGAAGAATCGAGTTCTCAGAGCTTTGCAGAAGATCGTGATTGGCATACCCAAGAAGAGGGCCAACTCGCAATTGATGTCGCAGAAACAGACAGTGATATCCTTGTCATATCAGCGCTGGCTGGTGCAGAAAGTCGCAGCATTGAAGTGTCGGTACATAATGATTTATTAACTATTCGTGGTATTCGAACTGAACCTCACGATAACGACATTGTGAGATATTTTCATAAAGAATGTTTTTGGGGAGCTTTTTCGCGTACCATTGTATTGCCGGTAGAAGTTGCCGGAGATAAGGCGATTGCACACTATGCCTCTGGTATTTTAACCGTTCGTATTCCCAAAATGGTACGAGAGAAAAAAATTCCTATTTTTATTGTTGAAGAGTAACACACTATGAATGAAACACTGAAACAGATTGTGCCAGGCGAGAAGACATTTTTTTCTTTGAAACGAGTGGGTATTGCCATTGGCAGCGTGATTGCTATTGTGTTGCTTATTTCAGGCGGCATGGTGGTGTATGCCAAACAGTATGATGGCCGGGTATTGCCGGGAGTGTCACTTGGTAATATTCCTATTGGGGGGCTTACCGAATTTGAACTCAAACAATTAGTACAAGACTTGCATGATAAATTATTACAAGAAGAAATTCCTTTTGCTATTCAAACACCAGAAGGCAAAAAAGAATTTTTTATCTACCCCATCAGTCTTACTGACACTGATGCAATAGAGCTCGTTGAAGTAGATATTGCTGCAGAAGTAGATTTTTTTATGGGTCTTGGAAAACAAGGAAATATCTTTGCACGCACCTGGACTGTGATACAAAGTACCTTGGGAGGAAAAGAAGCTCGCCTTATTTCTGTTGCCGTTGATCGTGAAAAAATAGAAGAAATTATTGCACAAATTATTGAACCCTACGAAACAAAAGCAACCGATGCACGGGTTGTGGTAGAGAGTTTTGAGCCATTTGTTGCTACCATTTCACCTGAATCGACTGGCGTTACCTTTGTATACGATACTGTTTCGGCTGATATTGCGTCTGCGTGGAGTACACTCACGTCACCCTCACTTGGTGTATTACCACAAGTGACAGAGCAACCAGCTGTTACTGAGGCAGATATTGCCGCAGAGCAAAGCAAATTAGAGCAAGTATTTAGCTCTGGACCTCTTGTGTTAACCTATGTTGATCCTATAACTACACGCACACGAAATTGGACGTTGTCAAAACAACGATTGGCAGACCTGTTAACTATCGTTCCCTCTCTCGCACAAGAAAATGCACGGGTGTTTGGATTGTCGGTCGCGTCGACTACGGCATATTTAGAAGAAACGGTTGTTCCTGCGGTAACGATTGATGCACAAAATGCAAAATTTGAACTTGATTCCACTGGCAAAGTTGTTGCTTTTCAGGGGGCAAGGCAAGGCGTGACTTTGGATACCGAACAAACACTCGCCGCTATGCAACAGGTTATGGCCGAACGCACTTGGCGTACAGATCCGGTTACGACTACCGTATCTTTAATTACCAAAACCACAGAACCCTCTGTTCAAACGTCAGATATTAATAGTCTTGGCATTTCCGATGTGTTAGGCGTAGGTATTTCAAGTTTTAAAGGCAGTCCCGCAAATCGGGTAAAAAATATTAGAAATGCCGTCAATAAATTAAATGGTATTTTAATTCCTCCCGGAGAAGAATTTTCAACTATTGAATATACACAACCCTATACACTTGAAGGTGGGTATTTACCGGAATTAGTTATTAAAGGTGATGAAATTAAACCCGAAATTGGTGGAGGATTGTGTCAAATTGGTACAACTCTTTTTCGTATGGCAATGAATAGTGGATTAGATATTACGGAGCGAAGAAACCATTCTCTTGTGGTGAACTATTACAACGATCCATCAAATGGCTTGCCCGGAACAGATGCGACTATTTATGAACCGTCACCTAATTTTCGATTTAAAAATGATACGGCTCACCATATTTTGATTCAAACCGCTATTGATGAATCCACACAAGATTTAATTTTTACGGTATGGGGTACCAAAGATGGGCGAACCGCCTCATATACGCCCCCAGTTGTTTCTCGTTGGATTTCGCCAGGACCAACAAGAATAGTAGAAACAACCAAATTAGCCCCAGGCACTCGTCAATGTCAGCATGCCTATCGTGGAGCAGATGCCAGCTTTACTTATACCAGAATACTCGCTGATGGCACCAAGGAAGAAGAATTATTTGAAAGTCATTACCGACCACTGCCAGAAATTTGTTTGGTTGGTGTTGCGACTCCCGTTGATGCGCCATCAGTTTGTCCTGAAGGAGAACTGTGTGAACCTTCTGCTCCTGTTGAAGAAAATTCTGTGACTCCTCCCGTCGAAGAAGTAGGTGTTCCGTTAGAGGGGTAAACCTCATGGCAACATGGAGCATGGAACACTATTTTTGAAGATCCAGATTAAGACTGAGACTGATATTGGGGATACCAAGTTGATTGATTTACCCAATCTTATTCTTAGTCTCAGTCTCATTTTTTTTTGTTTAATGCCCCATGTTTCATATTGGTATTATTTTAGCTAAGTAGAGCCTAAATTAAGCATTATCCCCACCCTCTCTCTTGACGCGAGTGTGTGTTTATGATATTGTAGTACGTCGTTTAGTAAAACGATCGTTGCAACAGAGATACAAACTATAAGAGTGGTTTTTGGTTCAAGGTTTTCCCGCGTCCCAGATACAGATCGACCAGAAGAATATATACCCTAGGTCCACTACACCCCTCTTTGTTCCTTCTCTTTCTTACAACAAAACAATAGCCCCTATATATACGAGGCTGTAGAGATCCTGCATATTTTCAACAAAAGTATTCATGTCTCTGCATCCACGACAAGCATGGGGGTGAGTATCTGGCTAAAACAGGCTCCGGCTCGTTTTCGACCAAATCCTCACCTTCTTGGGTGCGGTATAGTGCCTGTCACTATAAAAAGACTTTAAAAAAATCCCCGAGCGAAAGCTCTGGGGATTTTTTTTAACTCTGAGTGACGACCACGCCGAGCGTGGGAGGAATCGAAGAGTTTCCTTTTTAGCCAATCACTTTATCCGCTAATCCATATGCTACGGCTTGTTCGGCGCTCATAAAGTTGTCGCGATCACTGTCTTTTTCTACGGTTGTTACTTTTTGTCCGGTGTGTTTTGCAAGAATTTTATTTAATCGTCCTTTCATTTCAATAATACGTTCGGCGTGGATTTGAATATCACTCGCTTGTCCTTGCATGCCACCCATGACTTGGTGAATCATGACTTCGCTATTGGGTAAACAAAATCGTTTTCCTTTTTTTCCGGCTGCTAAAAGGAGTGATGCCATACTGGCTGCCATACCCACACAAATGGTTGAGACATCGGGTTTTATGTATTGCATAGTGTCGTAAATGGCCATACCCGCTGTTACAGAGCCACCAGGCGAATTAATATATATTTTAATATCTTTTTCGGGGTCTTGATTTTCTAAAAATAAGAGTTGAGCAATCATAGTATTTGCGACATGGTCATCAATTTGGCTGCCCAAAAAAATAATACGATCTTTTAATAGTCGGGAATAAATATCATAGGCTCGTTCGCCATAGTTGGTTTTTTCTATAACGGTTGGAATGAGGTATTGATTGGTGAGAGGGGGGACGATTGTTTCCATAGAAAACAGGGGTAAAAAGTACAAATAGTCTTTTTTGAGTATAGCAGATGAGGGTGGGTGAGAACAAGGGAGTCTTGGTGTCATCCCCGCGAAGGCGGGGATCCATTTATCCACGTATATTGTGGATCCCCGCCTTCGCGGGGATGACACCTAAACAGGGTTCCCGTCGGTTTCCAAAATTCCTTTAGGAAAGAGTTTTTCTAATTCACTCAAAATAAACCCAATCGCTTCTTCAATTGGTTTTTCAATATGAAAGCCTGCCGCTTTTTTATGTCCACCACCGCCAAAGTGTTGTGCCATGCGGCTCACATCGACATCGTCACGGGTGGTGCGAAAACTGCCTTTGGTTGTTTTTTCTGGGGTTTCTTTTAACACTAACCCTGCATAGCCATCGTGTACACTATTCATAAAGTTAGATAAGCCCGACATGGCCTCTGGGTCTACCCCATGTTCGGTTAAATCTTGATGTGTGAGGTAGGTATATACCAAATTGAGGGGATCATGTTTTTTCATGCGAGAAAAAATTTGTCCCCAAAGTGGAAACGCGGCCACGGGCATGTGTTTGTACATACGTTCTTTAATTTGGTTAAAATCTGCTCCGAGTTGCACGAGTTTGCTGGCTACATCCATGGCATGTTCTGTCGTTGCTGAATTGGTAAAATTATCTGTATCAAAAATAATACCCGTGAGTAAACTCGTTGCCATATCCTTGGTAATGACAATATCATTTGCATGAAAAAAGTCATGCACAATTTCTGATGTGGACGATGCATTTTTTGGCACTAAATTAATCGTGCCATATCCTTGGTTGGTCTTGTGATGATCAATGTTAATAATAGTGACCGGTTGGGTAAGGTTTTGTATATACGTATCGACCCCAGCGTAGTGTAAATCGCCCGAATCAAATACAATCACCATGTCGAGGTGTGGATCTTGCCACAATTGTATGTCGGAGGTAATGGTGTGTACGTGTGGTAAATAGTCTAATTGTGGTGACACGCTGGTGGCACAAAAAATTGCATGTGATATATGCAATGATTCAAGCCACTGTGCAAAGGCCGTTACGGCTCCTAATGCGTCCCCATCGGGGTGTTGGTGCGGAATAAGGAGTATGTGCTTTGCCTCTGTAACCGTTGTATAGATGTGAGATGGAATTTGCGTGTTCATAGTAGGGAATAACGAACTCCGGAGTATATATGACTTGTTTTCCATTGTCAAGAGTGTTATTATTTTAGGGATATTCAGATATTCGGATAATTCAGATCTACGGATTGTGGTTGATTATGAGATAAATAAACGAATAAATTATTTGGTATTTATCAATAATTTACTCATCGATTTAACAAAAATATCTGTATATCTAAATTATCCGAATATCTGAATATCCAAGAATTTTTTCTTCTGTTTCATGTATTTAAAAACCATTGAAATTCAAGGATTTAAGTCTTTTGCAGAAAAGACTGTATTAACATTTTTACCCCCCAAAAATGGATTGAATACCATTACTGTTGTGGTAGGCCCAAATGGGAGTGGCAAAAGTAATGTGTCGGATGCTATTCGCTGGGTGATGGGGGAACAAAGTATGAAACAACTTCGCGGTAAAAAAAGCGAAGATATTATTTTTGCGGGTTCAGAAGCAAAGGGTCAAATGAGCATGGCGAGTGTGACCATGACGCTCGACAATAGTGATAAACGAGCGGCTATTGAGTACGACGAATTGGTGATTGCAAGAAAAATATATCGAAATGGTGAAAGTGAATACAGTATCAATGGTCAACCGGTGCGACTTTTAGATGTGCAACTCTTGTTAGCAAAAGCACAGTTTGGTGAAGGGTCGTATGCTGTTATTGGACAGGGGATGATTGATGGGTTACTTCTTCAGTCCACCCAAGAAAGAAAAGCTTTTTTTGACGAAGCGGCGGGTATTAAAGAATTCCAAATGAAACGCCATCAGGCAGAACTTCGCCTTGCTCGTACGAAAGAGCATATTGCGCAAGCGGATCTTCTATTGAACGAAATTTCACCTCGATTAAAATTACTTTCTCGCCAGGTAAAAAAATTAGAAGAGAGACAAAGTGTTGAACTTCGGCTCACTGAAATGCAACAAGAGTATTATGTGACACTGTGGAACCATCACGATGCCGAAGGAAAGGCACTCCAAACCGCTCTTCAACTTCATAGTACCTCACTTGGCGAAGCGCAACAACAGTTACAAGTGATTCAAACAGAATTAGCCTCACTTGCCGGCGGTTCGTCACGGCAAGATATTTTTGCTGCACTCCAAAAAGAACATACCAGTGCCGTGAGCAAAAAAAATGCCATGGAGCGAGACAGGGCTGTATTACTTGGAAAATTACAAACCGAATATGCCAAATCAGGCAATCACCAAGTGGGGTGGTTGGAGTCAAAAATTAGCACTCTTCAAGAGGAACAAAAAACATTGGCCGCCGTTTTATCCGATATGGAAGCGACGCTTGAAACGTTGTCACACGAAACTCGCGTGTTAGAACAACAGGTACAAGAACAGACACTAGAAAGAACAACGCTTCGTGGCACTATTGCCTCACTTGAATCCAATTTGGTGCACATGAAAAGCGAACAATCGCTGTTTCACATGACTGGGTTTCGTGCTGTGCAAGCATTATTATCATCACAAAAAGAATTTGCTGGAATGTATGGCGTGGTAGCACAATTAGGGAGCGTGGATAACGAACAGTACACGTTGGCGCTCGATGTTGCTGCTGGTGGACGGTTAGCGTCTGTTGTGGTGGAAGATGAAGAAGTGGCCAAGCAAGGTGTGGCATTTTTACGCACAGGAAAATTTGGTGTTGCGACATTTTTGCCTTTGTCAAAAATTCGACCCACACATATTCCACCATTTATTTTTGACCTGCTCAAAACACCCGGTGTGATTGGGCTGGCCAAAGATTTACTTCGCTATACAGAAAAATTTGAAAACATTTTTTCATTTGTGTTTGGATCAACCTTGGTAGTACAAGATTTTGATACCGCAAAACATATTGGTATTGGGCGTGTTCGTATGGTGACGCTGCAAGGTGATTTGTTTGAAACAACCGGTGCAGTAAAAGGTGGCTACAGACAACTCAAAGAGCAGGGGATTAGTTTTGGTAGTGGCGATGGTGCGTATAGAGTGAAAGAACATGCCGAAGAACAAGAAAAAGAAATTATTATAAAAAAACAAGCCTTGCTCGGGTTAGAAGAAGCACAGGAACGCATGGTGCTTTCACTTCGTGATACACAGGCGAATGAACGTGCCACAAAAGAAAAATTGCACTTATACCAAGAAAAAAAACAAGTACTTGATGTGGAATTATCTGGCCTGGAACAGTCACTTGCGTTTGAAACCTTGAGTCCAGAAGCCTTGAATGATATTTTAAAAGATATTGCCAAACAAAAAGAAGCATTAGACCATGCTATTTTATTGCAAGAACAAGACGTGGCAGAAAAGGCTGAAAAAATTGAAGCATTTAATAGTGAAGAAGAAGCAAAAAAACAACGCGTGTTTGCGTTGCAAGAAACGATGCAATCCATGCAGGAAGATGTGAACATTTTGGTTCAGAAAAAAAATGACGTGCAGGTGCAGTTGGCCAAAGTAGAAACTAAATTAGAAGATTTGGCACAAGAAATTTATCAAGAAATGCATGTGGCTGTGCCAATGCTCTTAGAGCGTGGTGTGATGGGTGTTGCGTTGGAGCAGCTTGACCAGGTACAACAAGACATACAAAAATTAAAATACACACTCACGTTAATTGGTGGTATTGATGACGAAGTGGTAGAAGAATACAATCAAACCAAAGAACGGCATGGGTCGCTTGAATTGCAACTTACGGATTTGCATAAAGCTGTGGACGATTTGGAAACACTTATGGAAGAGTTAGATGTGGTCATGAAAAAAAGACGTGATAAAGCATTTAAACAAATTAAAAAAGAATTCGCTGCATACTTTGCTGTATTGTTTGAAGGGGGAAAAGCAGATTTGGTAGAAGTGTATGAAGCCGAAAAAGAACCTGACGCAGGTATTGATGGGCAAGAAGCACACGCGCCATTTGGAGAAGAATCTGCCGAAAACGCGGATGCTGCTCCCAAAAAACGACAGAAAAAAATACTTACGGGTATTGATATTGTGGCATGCCCACCGGGTAAAAAAATTCACCACATTCGTGCCTTGTCTGGCGGAGAGCGAACGCTTACCTCTATTGCACTTATGTGTGCCATTTTGAAAACCAACCCATCACCATTTATTGTGCTCGACGAAGTTGAGGCTGCCCTCGACGAAGCAAACACATTGCGAATTATTCACATTTTGAAAGAATTGGCACAAGCATCTCAATTTATTATTATTTCTCACAACAAAGCAACTATGCATGCTGCCGATGTGTTGTATGGCGTTACCATGGGCAACGATGGGGTGAGTCATTTACTGAGTGTCAAAATGGGTCAAGAAGAACC
>JAGOTR010000008.1 GCA_018061685.1 Candidatus Magasanikiibacteriota bacterium | reverse complement strand
CCCCTTGTGCATGAACGAAACCTCAAAAATGGATCTCTCATACGAACAATGACTCACCCACACATTTATTTGTTGATGAATGGTGTGAAGCAGCATATTGTGAGTGAGGAAGTTTTTTTGAAACATACTTGGAAATGGTCACAGGTGATTATTGTGGGGCAGGCATTTATACAACATCTTATTGAGGGAGATCCAATTACCTCGTAAACACATTCGGGACTCGTCTAATGGTAGGACTGCAGATTCTGGCTCTGCCTATCGGGGTTCGACTCCCTGGTCCCGAGCCACGGCTTACTATCACCTACACGCACATGTTCAATAGAGTTACAAAAAAAATATTTTTCTTTTTTTTGATTTTTTTTATAGGTATCTTAATTTTTATTAGCATATTTTTACTTAAGATAGACAAAGAAAAATTTCCCAAATTTTCACACAGTATTGAAAACCCCTTACCCGATAAAAATACTTCTTCGGTATCGGTAGCAGAAACACATGCAGAGTACTTTGTAGCCAATCAAACACTTGAAACAATTACCATACAAAGAAAAACATCAGAAGCAATTCAAGGAGGAACAAAAAAATTAACCATAGCGGAGCCAAATGAAATGATTCAACTTTTGACTATTCCCATAGAGCCTGGTATCGACCCACGTCCTTCAAACATATTTTCAGATATAAAAATTTTTGCAAACAATGTATCTGAGGATCCCATATATTTCGGTGTTCTAGACAGTGATTGGCTTGTGATGCCAAGTGACAATCCAACTCGTAAACGCTACAGTTTATTTATTGGACCACAACGACGTCCTATATCTGCGAACGACTGCACGCTTTTGTATGATACCAATGGGACGACATTTACCTACCCCTGTACTTGGGAAATTTTAAGTGAAAGTTCAGAAAAATTTATTTTGGTTTCATCCCCCCGAAAATGGTATACCGTACGTATTCCTGCACCAACATTTGAAGAATATGAAAATCAAATGAAAAAAAACTTCAATGACCAATATGACATGAAAGAAACACAACTCATGCTTGATGAAAAAATATATACCGGAAAAGTATTTTCTCATCACGGCGGAATTGAATATATATTTGAAGTACACGGAAATTATATCGGTATATGGGCTGAACAAGAAATATCTGAGAAAATTAAAGGCTCACTATCAATACTATTTAATTCTTTATATATTAATCAATAAATCAATAGCATTTTTTAAGAGAGTGGGACACTCTACCCAGAGTATTTTATTGCTCGCTCATGCACACCTTATTGATACTCGTTATTCATACATTCTCTTGACGAAAAAAAACGAATAGTCTATACTACTATCTACTTGTCCGGCGTAGCTCCTCAGAGCGAAGACGGATCAAATAGACGCACGCCTAGCTCAGTTGGTTAGAGCATCTCGTTTACACCGAGAGGGTCAGGGGTTCGAATCCCTTGGCGTGTACAACGAAAAACGGCGGCAGCCGTTTTGAGGCAGTGGCGTGATCCGACCCGAGGGAGGATTTTACGCCACGAAAGATGGTATTCATTCCCGCCGTCCGCGTAAAACGGCACGTGGCCGCCACGCGGCTTTACGGGCTCGTTGCACAGCACATTAAATACTAACAGTTAACTTTTTGTGAGGCGCCTTAGGGCGTTTTTTTAGTATATCACCTCATTGACAAAAATGTGTTTTTGCTATAGCCTTGCCGGTAAGCAACTTGGAGAAATGTCTCTCCGTTGCAGGAAATAAGCGAGGTGTGTATGACCTGCAAAGAAGTCCGCATTCACGTCGATACGTGTGCGCCAATGACTTCTCACGAGAAAGAAGAAGCCGTAAGCCAACACATCGCGGTCTGCACAGACTGCCGTTTGTGGCTCAATATGGTTCCATATTTTTATGGAGCGGCTTCTTTTGCTCATGCTGATACCAGCGCCATCGAGCCGGCAGCGCCAGAAAACTTGACGACGGAGGATCTGTGCCTCGAAGCCTAGATCTGTCCACAACTCAAAAAAATGGAGCACTTGTTTCAAAACAATGCTCCATTTCACCCTTCTCAACAGAAGAATCAATACTACTTATATATACTGAATAACACAGTACCTGAATCATCTCTCTTTTTACTTCACAAACGGCTCTCTCATTTCCCAATATGGGGTAACATTTCCCTTCAAAAAATCTTGCACATATTCCCAATACCGAGGATCATTGTTTTTTACTTTCATAAAATACCACCACTCTACTCCCCACAAATAAGCCCTATCAACGCCAATACTCGCAACGTACTCCAGATGTTTGGCTAATCGGTCTGGATTCATAGTTTCTTCTTGCTCTTCGATAGAAGTGTTATGTGGGTCTCCGCCAGCAAACCAGGGCTCTGCTTGCAATTCTGCCACCCAAAAGTTTTTCATATCAATACCAAGCAGGCGTGCTTTCAATCGATAAAATGCTGCAGGCACCCAATCGTAGGTAACAATCCTCCCGCCAGGGGTTCGCACAATTCGATATAATGTCGTACCAAACAAATCCCCTGTTTTATTTGCCGGATACCACAAACCTAGTTCTCCACTATCGGTAATAAGAATTTTTCGATCCGGATCAAATTGCCGTACTACGTCAATTTCTTCATAAATAGCATCTTCTCGATAGCCTTCACACTCGCCAAATGCAAACCGAATAAAGGGTTCATTCTCTACTTGCCATACATCAAGTGCGGGATGATCTTTATATCGAACCACTGTTGTCGCTACATACGATAGTAATTCCATTCTTGCATTGGGCCCATTTGGGTCATACCACTTGGGCACATGGCATTCCGGCCACCGTGGCGCTTTTTGACCAATCACTAATACCACTTTGACATTTTTTTGAGCGGCCTGATTCATAAATGAATCCAATCGTTCATACGCAAAAACACCTTTTTGAGGTTCTACATCTTTCCAATTAGCAGCAAGACGAATATATTTTGGTTGAAAATCAGTCAACATCGCGGTAAATACTTCTTGAGGGTCAAGCCCGAGTGATAGGGCATACTCTTCGCTAAAACTCATTCCATAGTCTACCCAATATTTTTTGATACTTAAAAACCAAAGTAGTATGTAACACACAACGACTATCCCAATAATAATTCCAAGCCATTTTATGAATCCCATAGACAAAAAAATTATAATACAAACAAGCCCGCACCAATAATAACACACAAAATTGCAATTGATTGCACCACAATCTCACGACGTGTCATATATTCTTGAAACACCTGTTTGTAGTATTTGGAAAAAAACAGCACCATCAAAAATAAAAATGCATATTGAAATCCACTCAAAGCGTTGACCAAGGTCACGCTCCCAATCGCAATAGCGTATTGAATCAATCCATTTGCCGCAACACTCAGTATTTTATTTGACACGACTAACACCACTGTCCGCATGGTTTGAATTTGCTTTTTTTTATGCTCTGTTCCTGTTCTTTTTTTATGACGTCTCTGAAATATATGTCGTACAACGGGGAAAAAAAGAAGCAACACGGCAAATAATCCACTTGTGCCTTTCGTCCAAATAATACCGGTAAAAAATGGAGCTCCCTCGTATACCACTTTTGCAGCAACATGGGAAAGTCCAAACAAAAATCCTGCCACAATTCCCCACACATATCCCCTATTCAATCCTGTTTTGTGTTTTGTTTTTTCAAACGACAACAGGAGTGAACTCGCGACTAATACCATACTGCCTATCTGCTGCCACAGTGTTAATGTTTCTGCCAAAAAAAATGAACCGAAAAAAAATGTTGCCACGGTAATACACGCACCAATAAATGGCCCTACATGACTGGCCTCTGCATGCTTCATTGCCACAAACATGCTCCACAGTGCCAAACCAAACGTCACGCCCGAGACAACACTATACGCAGTCAAAAGTGGTGATATGATGTGTATGCCAAACGGCAAAAATAAAAATAATACTAACAAAAAAATAGTTGAGTAAAACGTATAGACAACAGGTTTGAGTGTCGTACCACTGACAATTTTTTTATCGAGCAATACCACGATTGCAAGAAAAAAATATCCAATAAGTGCGAGAAGTAGTGACATAAATAATAATATTTTTTTTATTGTCATCCTGAATTTATCTCCATGCCGTTCTACAATAAATGCACATCTTCAATTTCACTTCGTTTGCCTCGGAGCACAATATCTTCTATATGATACACGGCATTTTTTGGTGCATGCAAAAATCCTTGCATGGCCGCTTCTGCCAGCCAGCCCGAGTCAAGCCAGTCAAACAACCATTCATGCGTATACCGCGGGTCTTGCTGTTCAAATCCAGCCCCCACAGCATGAAGCCAGGCTTTGTTATAGTCTTCTTGCGACCCAATAATTGGGGCAATAATAATAGGGAGTCCTAAGCCAGCATAAAAAGACAGTTCACTTGGCTTGGTCCATAAAATATCGGTGTCCAAGAGAATGGTGTTCATTTCTTCAAAATAATGAAATTTATTTTTATTGTACACAATATGCACGTCTCCGGTATGTTTTTTATCTAAATGTAATCGTTGCACTTCTTTTTGATAAAATTCAAATACATCGGTTCTTGTACCCGCAATTAAATTCAGGCGAATAAGCCCTTTGTCTATATAGGGGTGAAGACTATCCAAAATGTGTATGCCAATATCACGTTGCGCCCCTGCCCCACCTACAGCAAACGTAATCGCCAGTGGCCGAGTATCTTTGGGTGGATAGTATGCTTTGCCTAAATAATGCGTAATAGTTTCTTTGTATTTTTTTTGATACTTATGTTGTGGATCTAAATTCACAATACGTTCTGCAAGTGATTGTTTTAACGTGCCAAGTGATACACCCCCAAGATTTTCTTTGGGGAGTGGAAATCCGGTAACAAAAATATTCGATTCTTTCACGCCATATCGCATCAATCGTTCTTTCACTCGTTTGTTTGGTGCAAAATACTGAATACGACTTTTTTGTGGTACCAAGGGTGCCCAAGCACGGCTTACATCGGTGTCGGTACAGAGGCAATAAATATCGCCCTTGTAGCCATGCTCTTCGGCAAAAAAAGCAGTACTAAAAAAAGTGGTGACAAATGGTAAAATCTCTGCAGCATTTAATTTATCAATTAAATCTTTCCCCCATCCGCGAGCAATCATGCGATAGAGTTGTTTGAGTTGTGCGCTGGGTTTAGATAAATCACGTTTTGGGTAAAATGGTTCTATTCGCTGCAAATAATCCATAAAATTAAAAATGGGCTGACCAATCAATGGTACCCCTTTCATGCGAGACACAGTTTCGTAGAGTGTTCTCCCGCCTTCCCATCGTGCTTTATCTACTTTCGGAATGCCTGGATATGTGTTGGCAGAAATAATGGCCGTGCCATTTTCTTGTGGAATACTTTCGGGCGTCACAGCAATATCTTTGAGTGGGTAGGCTGCTCGCTGGTGGCCATAGCCCATGTTGACCGTGACAACATAGGCACCTGGGAACAGATTTTTATTTTTTTTGGGTGTTATTTTTTTTACTGCCATATACTGATTTGTTGAAGAAAATAGTGGGTGAACTATAGCATATTTTGAGTATAAAAAAAAGAAAAACCGGAATTCCGGTTTTTCTTTTTTTTAAAAAATTTTTATTCAAGAGGGGTGCCTACCGGATATTGATCCGCATTGGCACGAGTTACCGTTACAATGCGATCAAGCCGGTGTCCCAGGCGACGTAACGCCACTTCACTGGTAATATGTCGTTTCACAATGACAGAGGGATTTATGGTATCGGGTTCTAATAGATAGACTCGACTATCCCCTGATACTTTGATTAAGGTATATGGCGGATGTTTTTGTGTGTCAGTAATTTCACTGCCTAATTCATATTTTGCCAAAAATTCTTCAGACACATCTTCTATCCAATCATAGCGAAATCCAAGTGTTTGAAATGTACTTTCAGACGTAATCCAATTTTTTTTGTTTCCTTCTAACCGATATACTTTTGGATCAGCGACGGTTTTGACAAGGGTTCCACTTAACGGAGCATATCGTCTTCCTAAGGGCATGAAAGACAACCCATCATCTTTAATATTCTTTATCAAATTACTTACCTGAACTTCATTCCATGAGGTAAAGTAGGTAAAAAATACAGAAGAACTACGAAATGCGCGGCGTGTACAAGTAAGTTTTGATGTATCAAGCGTCCCATCGACCCGACGTGGTTCTACCACCAAATACACAGCCGGCGAATCTGATGATTTATACACCTTTCCAATAGTCAACGGACAACTATATCGTTCAGGGGTAAGTGGGCGAGGTGTTTCACTATGATCTTCAAGAACAATTTGTCTTACAGGTGTCGATGTAGGAGCGGGTGCTGGATCTGGTAACCCATCAACATCGTTTTGTTCTGTTTCAGAATCATCTTGATACGGTTCTAGTACGGGAGGTAATGGTGTAGGTGTAGGAGTTGGTACTGGGACTGGAGTAGGAACTGGTGCGGTACGAGCTACCACGTCAAATGACGTACTATGAACCGACGTGCCTGGTGAATCGTTAAACCCAACATAGTACTCGGCAACTACTTCTGAGGCAGCAAAGGTGTAGACTCCCTGCCCAGTTCTTTGGATTCGTACGGCTGTCGATCCGTCTGGAGCAGCATAACTAATTGGGCCGCCATTTCCAAAGTAAAACACATCAATGTTATAGAGGCCAGCAGCATTTCCCCATTGCTCAATATTCCATGGAGCCCCTGCCTCGTTGTAGATATTCAAACTCACTGTTTCTCCTTGCTCAAATATACGTGGAGGTCGAATAGTAACAAAAGGCTCTACAGCAACTTGAAATACTTCTGTGGTAAACACATCACCCACACCATTTTTGACTACGAGTCGATAATACCCAGATTCTTGTGGTGCAGTAATCGTGTACACATTTTCAGCATCCACAGATAAATCTGTCCGAGGAACATACACGCGCTGTACTCCCCATACTCCTTCTGGATAGGCTAGATCTCTATCAATTTGTACCAAAAAATCTTGTGGTGCAAGAACAGCTGGACTTCGGTTAACGTTTTGACGAACATTTGGTTGTTCGTGCAAGGTAAATTGTAACGAAAAACCTGGCACGACTTTGTTACTCGATAATGACATCGAAGTAATATTTTCTCCCACAGCGAAGGTTGGTGAACCTGGTGCGAGAAGGAACAACGCGAGTGCGATGAATCCGAATATTTTGAAACGCAACATAGAATATGAATAAAAAAATAAAACGATTTTGTTTGAGTACTAGTATAGCATATACAGAAAAAATAATCTCACTTTTTTTAAAAACGTTATTTTTTCACGAGGGCGGCTTTTACAAACGCCAAAAATAATGGATGCGGACTCATTGGACGAGATTTAAACTCAGGGTGAAATTGCGTCCCCACAAAAAACGGATGATTTTTTAATTCAACAATTTCAACTAAATCTGATTCTGGATTCACCCCAACAATTTCTAATCCAGCGTCATGAATTTCAGTTCGGTAGTCATTATTAAATTCATAGCGATGTCTATGTCGTTCTGAAATAGTCGTTGATTGATAGGCTTTATGCGTTTTACTTCCCTTAGTAATCACACAATCATATGCGCCTAACCGCATGGTCCCTCCATACCGATTTTCACGAATATTTTTTGCTTGATTTGGGTTCACATGAATCACAGGGTTTTTTGTTTTTGGATTTACCTCGACGGTATGAGCATCTTTTTTGCCCAACACATTGCGAACAAATTCAATACAGGCTAATTGCATGCCATAACATAATCCTAAATACGGAATGTTGTGTTCACGCGCAAATTGCACGGCACGAATAATACCTTCTATGCCGCGTGTACCAAATCCGCCAGGAACCAAAATCGCATCAAAGCCTTTGAGCATATCAATGGCCTTAGGGCTTTTTTCAAATTCTTCGGAATCAACCCATTCAAGAATTGGCTTTGCCCCATTGTGCCAGGCACCATGCTTGACCGCTTCAATGACAGAAATATATGAATCAGAAAGCGTGTAATCTCCAGTACCAAAATATTTGCCTACCACGGCAATTTTTACTTCTTTTTTGGTCTGTTGTATTTTGTTATTTAAATCATCCCATGCCTTCATGTTTGTTTTGCGAGAGGAAAGATGGAGTACTTTAAGTAATTTATTTCCCAAATTTTCTTTTTCAAAATTTGCTGGCACTTGATAAATAGACGAAACATCAGGGGCAGAAATACAATGATCTTTTTGTACGCCACAAAATGTAGCCAATTTTTCTCGGCGTGGTTGGTCTAATACATCAGGGCCGCGCGCAACAATAAAGTCCGCTGTAATGCCTGTGGCGTTGAGTGTGCGTGCAGCATGTTGCGTTGGTTTAGTTTTCATTTCTCCAATATGTGATGGCACGGGTAAATAACTAACGAGAACAAATGCAACATCATTTGGGTTATTGAGTTTCATCATGCGGGCAGCCTCCATAAATAAAATATTTTCATACTCCCCTACCGTACCGCCAATTTCAATAATGGTAATTTCTGCCTTATTTTGTTTTGCCGCCAAGGTAATACGACGAATAATCTCTTCGGGCACATGCGGCACTACTTGCACACACTTGCCTTTGTATTTCATGCTGCGTTCATTTTCAATCACACTCAAATACACACGACCCGTGGTCATGTAATTGGTTGACGTTAAATCGGTGTTTAAAAATCGTTCATAATTCCCCATGTCTTGATCTGTTTCGTCTGCGTCGTCGGTGACAAATACTTCTCCATGCTCGGTGGGGTTCATGGTACCAGCATCGACATTAATGTACGGATCGGCTTTAATCGCTGTCACAGAAAATCCTTTGGCAGATAAAATGGCGCCAATAGACGAGGTAGTAACACCTTTTCCAACACCACTCAATACGCCACCTACCACAAAAATGTATTTATTTTTTTTTACGGTTCGCACCATAGAAATGAGAATAGGAAAAAATTATTTGTTTGATTATACCACAATAACGAGCATCTCTGCATCAATGCCATGCCCAAAACGAATCGTCACGGTATACTCACCTTTTTCTTTAATCGGGGATGCGACAATCAATTGTTTTTCGGTAAGCGAAACACCATGTGCTTTTTTGACTGCTTGTATAATTTTTGCAAACGAAAGTGCAGCATACAAGGTACCTGTTTCATCTGTTTTTTCGGCAATGGTCACTTCTTTTCCATCCAACCGCTCCGCCATTTTTTGAAACACAGACAGTTCTTTTTCTGTATTCTTTTTTTGTTTTTTGTTTCGTTCTTGCAACACCGCAATAATATCGTCTGTCGCCGGTTCGGCTAATTGTTTTTTTAACAAAAAATTACGAGCATACCCATCGGCAACTTGTTTAATTTCCCCTCTTTTCCCAGTTCCCGGCACATCTTTCAGTAATATCACTTTCATATCGGTACAAGACTAAAATTGAGACTAAGATTGAGAATAAGAATAAGACTAAAATTATAACAAGTATAATCTTAGTCTCAGTCTTAATCTATAGTTGATTGTAACAAAGCCTTGAATTTTACACAAGAACTTGGTAGGATGAGCTATACCCAAAAAATAGCTTGGGAATCCCCTTTTATGAAATCAGGTATTGTGGTCTTGGTAGGCCGATCCAACGTAGGAAAATCCACCCTGTTAAACACCCTTGTTGGCACCAAAATAGCTGCCACGTCTTTTCGCGCACAATTAACCAGAAACATCATCCACGGGGCAATGAACATGCCCGAGGGGCAAGCCGTATTCGTTGATACCCCAGGGGTATTTAAGGATAAACGAAGCAAATTAACCGGAAAATTAACCCAAAAAGTACAAGAGGCCCTGCAATATATTGACCTCATTATTTACGTGGTAGACCCAACCCGAGAAATTGGCGTAGAAGAGCGGGCAGCCTACGGTATGATTCGCCATCTTTCTACCCCCAAAATACTCGTATTAAACAAAAGTGACCTGCCAAAAGAAGAACGCATGCACGATGCCGATTACAAAGCATGGGAAAAAGACTTTGATGCCATATTCTCACTTTCTGCCCTTCGCGGCAGCCATGTGACGCCACTCAAAGAAAAAGTCATGGAACTCTTACCCGAAGGAGACCCCATGTATATTGATGACCAAATAACGAATATTGATAATTATTTTTGGATTGCAGAACTTATTCGAGAAAAAATATTTTCTGTGATTGATAAAGAAGTGCCGTACTCAGTGAGTGTTGAGGTAGACAGTGTAGAAGAAAAACCAGACGTTATGGTGATTCAAGCACGGGTACTTACCAACCAAGAACGATATAAACGAATTATTATTGGCAAAAATGCCGTTCGTATAAAAGAAATTGGCCAGTTAGCACGACGTGAATTAGAACAAGCCTTGGGCAAAAAGATATTTTTGGAATTAGATGTTGTGGTGGATCCGCATTGGGTTGAGAGAATTTAACTAGGTGTCATCCCCGCGAATGCGGGGATCCACTCTACAATGAGAATGAGTGGATTCCCGTTTTCACGGGAATGACAATGACGGACGAATAAATAAAAAAAATCCTCAGCGGGATTATTTTTTTTTATACTAAATTGGTGGGGTGTTCGAGTGTGGTATGGTTCTTTTTGAGAACTGTACCAACACTCGAACATGTCCCTCCCTTTATGTGTGTTTCTCTACATGTGGAAGTGGAGGCATCTGCGGATGAGCCTCTTTTCCTGTGTAAAAAACCCACTCGATGCTATGATGATTGCGGTGTTTTCCAGCTAAATGAGCCAGAAGCAACTCGCCTTCAAGCAAACGAACGGGCTCTCCTTCCGGGTTGTGCTTTGGTCGCGTGTACCGAAGCCGACTTCCACCAGCGATCCGAAACCCCAGCCCCTCGGTTCCAGACGGAACGAGGATGATGACCAAATCACGTTGCGAGACGCACTCCAAGAGTGCCTCATGTGCAGCATCATACAGGTCATCCTCGTCCAAAGAGAATGGACGGGGATCCATGGCTGGCTCGAACCGAGTCACAATATCCACTGTTTCTCGGCCTCGACGAAGCGCGTGTGCCAAAAGCACTGCATGACGGCCACACGCTGTTCCATGCACGATAACCGCATCAAGGAACTGCGCCCCGTGATAATACTTCCGCATTACCCACAGGACAACCGGCCCCATGAGATCACCACGACCCAGATGAATCGGGATGATGAGGCAATCACCACGGCGAACGGCCACAGGCTGAGCGATTTGACCAAACGAAAACGGCGGTGTAGAAATAGACCTCATGACATTCTCCCCTATTTCCATGAGAAATGTATAAGGCAAGAGTATATTCGCCTTTTTCCGATTTGTCAACCCTGAACTATATTTTTTATATATTGAATTATTTTGAATAAAAAAATGGACCTTATGTCCATATAAACTATATACAATTTGAAATGAATTTGGGGAGCGGTCAATTTTCGAGAAAGAAAATTGACCGCCCGTTCATGCCCACTGGATTTACACCAGGGGAAGTTCGTTTCTACCCTCACAGTGAGGGCAAGCAACCCGCACGAGGGATCCTCCTCCTTTGGGAATTTTGACGGTGAACGTGTGGGCACACCACGCGTGCCCACACACCACCTTGACTCGGCTCCACCAGCCCAGTTTGATGGACTGGGCAGGCACATAGACCATGCGGTGGATGGTCAGCCAACCATCCACAAAGTTCAAGATGGCCGCCCGGTAGCTGTGCGGACAGCCATTGCTCTCAAGCAGCTCAGCCGTCACCTCACGGGGGTGGGTGACTTTTTGGCTTAATGGACATTAATGGTTGCTATCGGAGGTTTTTTGTTTGATTTTTTAATGATAAATTTTTTGTTGAGCAGAAGCGTTTGAATCATTTTTTTTTGAGTAGTTTGGTTCAGTCCACGGTGCACGTGGATTTTTTGTTTGAGATGAGAAAATGAACCATCGAGAGTGTTGGTGGTATTTGGCAATTTCGTTTCAGGATGAGTCTGGTACGTAAACAAAAATGGAATATTTTTGAATAAAAAAGCACAGGCTTTACGAAGTCTGTCATGTGTAAAATGTTCCCTTTCTGTTTTCAAATCAAATGTTTTTTCCTGAAGAAAGTGTTGCCAAGTGAAAAGCCATTGTTTCAATTCTTGAGTAAATTGCTCTTTGTTCGTTTTTGTGAGTGACAACGTAATATATTTCAATTCTCTGCCAGCTTCTGTTTTGGGATACTTGGTAATATATTTTCTCACTTGTTTCATGGCATGAAACTGACAGTATTGTACAGGGTATTTCTTGGCTAAGGTTTGAGGTAAATATGTTTTACCATCACAGACCACTCCATCAATGGTATATCCCAAAATTTTAAGTTCTTCAATTCCATTCATGTATTTGTCATTGGTTTCGTGTTCAACAAAATACCAGAGTAAATTTTTCTTTCTCGTTGCACATCGAAATACCATCACACCAAACGTTTCAAAATATGTGGTGTCAATTGCAAGAGCAACATGCTCTTGTTTTTCTTCGTCAGGTTCATCATATTTTAAACTTGGTTTGAAATCCTGTAATCTTCTTCGAATCTGTCTTTCACTTAAATTATGTATCAAAGACAAACTCAAAACACTTTGTTTTTGAAAAGAATACTGTTCCCACATTTCACCATCCACTCGTTTCTTTTTCCTTCTTTTTGACTGAAAAACCTTCTGACAATCAGTACAAAAATATCTTTGCACCCCATCTCTTCTCCCTTGTTTCTTTACACAAAAACTGCCACAAATTGGGCAGTTTTTTGCATAGCGTTCTAAATTATGTCCTTTTTTACCCTTACCTTAGCACCATTTCCCACTTTTTAGCAACCTTTTTTGTCCATTAACTCGACTTTTTGACCATGGCGGTCGGTCTCGAACCATTGGTCTACCACGGCCCGATTGAGGCCGATAACCCGAGCAATTTCAACGAAAAATGCTTCCATTTTTTCTTTCCCTTTCCGGTTTCGATATACGCACTGCCCTCACAAGCATACTTGTACGCTTGTAAACGCAATGCATATAGTGCTAAAATTAGCTTAAAACGAAAAAGTATAGCACAAAAACCTCTATTTGTCAATATACAACATTTTCTAGTACAATATACTCAATTATCAATTTTCATGGTCACTCCTCTATGTTAAGCCTCTACAACTCCCTCACCAAACAAAAAGAACCATTTACCCCCATTGCCGCCCCAAACGTAGGGCTGTATACCTGCGGCCCCACCGTATACCATTATGCCCATATTGGTAACTTACGCACCTATGTATTTGAAGACCTCTTACGAAGAACCCTTCGCATGAATGGCTATACCGTGAACCATGTCATGAACATTACCGACGTAGGGCACTTAACCGACGATGGCGACAATGGCGAAGACAAAATGGAAAAAGGCGCCAAACGAGAAGGCAAAACAGCCTGGGATGTGGCTGCCTTTTATACAGAAGCCTTTCAAAACGACATTGCCGCACTCAATATCTTAGAGCCACATGTGTGGTGCAAAGCCACGGATCATATTCCCGAACAAGTCGCCATGGTTGAAACATTGTTAGAAAAAGGCTTTGCCTATTACACCTCAGACGGTATTTATTTTGATACCAGTAAAGTGAGTGACTATGGCAAACTCGTTGATTTAGATAAGCAAACACTCCAAGCAGGTATTCGCGTTGATATGGGAGAAAAAAAACATGAACATGATTTTGCTTTGTGGAAGTGGAGTCCTGAGGGCACAACACGTCACATGGAGTGGGATGCGTTTTTAAAAAAAGGTTTCCCTGGGTGGCATATTGAGTGTTCTGCCATGAGCCGCAAGTATTTGGGTGATCACTTTGATATTCACTGTGGTGGCGTGGATCATAAGCCAGTGCACCATACAAATGAAATTGCACAAACAGAAAGTGTAACAGGCAAAAAACCATGGGTGAATGTATGGATGCACGGTGAATTTTTGCTTATTGATTCTGGAACAAACGAAGAAGATAAAATGTCTAAGTCAGGCGATAATTTTATTACCTTAAGCACCCTTATTGAAAAAGGCTACGACCCACTTGCCTATCGCTACTTTTTGCTTCAAGCACACTACCGAAAACAACTTACGTTTAAATGGGAAGCACTCGACGCCGCGACACAAGGATTGATTAATCTTAGAAAACAAGTTGCTAATTTAGATAGTACCAGTGTTGCCGACCCCAAAATACACGAGGCATTTCAGCAGGCACTAAACAACGATTTAAATGCTGCAGAAGCATTGGCAATACTCTCACGTTCGCTCAAAGAAAAAACCATTGATATTGCAAGCGTCATTGCGTTTGATAAAGTATTGGGATTAGAGTTACATACGATTGCGGCCAAGGCAGAACCACTCCCACAAGAAATTTTGCTCTTAGCCAAAGAACGTGAACAGGCACGAAAAGAAAAAAATTGGGCAGCAAGTGATGAAATACGAGATAAACTTGTTGAGTTAGGATTTTCGGTGGAAGATACTGCTGAGGGGCAACATATTCAATGGCTATAAACATATATACTTTATGAGAGAATCCAGAGAACAGCATCCTGTGGGTACGCCCAGCTACCATGTAGAACTTGGTCATGCCTGGGATAGGGAGGAACAAACAAGAGTATTATTAGAAAAAATAAAAAGACTTCCGTTTTATAGAAGCGGATTATTATATTGTGGCATGGATGCCAATCATATTGGGAAAAGAACTGGTGGTAGGCATGCTCCAAATACTATTTTTGCCTCCGAAGAAAATGAATTGGGACAAGGTCACAGTACAGATCCTATGACTTATGCAGAAGAATATGATAAGGCTGCTCTTGCTGTATATGACCCAACACAATTAACGCCTGGAGAATTCCATTATCAATATATACCACAATCACCCAAAGCACTCCTGGCATATATCACATTTTAACCGAGAATTAGCTCACATAACTTCTGTATGCCACCATTTCGGAGATCAAGTATGTTTGTATATACACTGAGTATACTCCTCGGCATTTTTTTTATTTTTTTGAGCACTATTCTTTATACTATTTATTATGGAAGCGCCGACACTCGTTCGTCTCTCATACAATTTATCCCGTCTCCAATGGGAATAATTGCTTTGATTCTTTTAGCCACGGGTTTTGCTATTTTCGCAAGTACTACAGGACTCCTTTTTTCAGAACATACATATAAAAAAAGAAGAGCATATTTGATTGAACATGGCATACAGCATAAAGCAGTTGTTGTTGATATTATTACCAACGGCATGCGTGGCACCACAGAATTTCATGTGGTCGCAAAAAAAATAAGCGATTCAGAAGATACATATACAACATATACGAGCGACCCCATTGCATATACGCCTGATCATATTGTGCAAAAGGGAGACAGTATTTTTATATATGAAGATCCAAAAAATCATCAAAAATATATTATCGATACGGATTCATTATTTAAATAATACTATCTATGATGTCACTTAAAAAAATATTACTTTTGAGTGCACTCCTTACTTTAGTAACAAGTCTTATTCCCATTCAGCGAAGCCTTCGTGATTCTTTTGAATGTGGTTACCAAGAAGAAGCTGAATGTTTTTCGGATTATACTACCTATGGATTTCCATTTGTGATTGCCAAACCATATATATGGAACTCCCCAGCATTTACTATTGATTGGAATAATCCATGGGTTATTTTTGGAGCACTCATATCATCTATTCCGAACTGGGGATTGTATACGATTATTTTGCTCCCGATTATATCAATAATACAAAACAAACGTCCGGTCACCTAGGTGCCGGACTTTTTTTACTCTGTTTATATAGTGAAGCCCGGACATGTGTATGCCGGGCTTTGTGTATCCATGTCATGAAAAAAACCTACCCTCGTCAGCGAGACGAAACGCCATAGGTGGTCTCTTGCACGCAGGTGCGGCGCACCTTGCCGTCGACCCACTGAAAGCGAAAGGTAATGACCTGATGGTCACCAGCTCGCCACTCAGTGGGCAACTCTTCGATAGTGACTCCCCGAGGGAGATCAAAATCAAAGACATCGCCGAGATTGGCGAACTCGGCCGCGCGCTTGAAGGCAATTTCTGCCAATGCACGATTCTTATCCGTCATGGATTCCTCCGTTGAAAAAAGCATGATTGCTCTTTACGGAAAATACATATTTTCACTATCTTTGTCAACCCGTCTTCGCCTATGGGCTTCGCCGGGTAAACTCCAAAAATAAAAATATGGCGAACTTACCCGGCGTAACATAGTGCTCCATGATACCACACTGTTCATCCTAGCCAAACCAACCCCCAATGATGTAAAATACAAACTATATTATTCTCTTCTTGATTATGCCCCTCACCCTCACCCGCCCCCTCACATTTTTCGACCTTGAAACCACCGGCCTTGACCCGTACAACGACCGCATTGTGCAACTGGGGCTTATTCAATACAAACCAGACGGCACACAAGAAGAAAAACAATGGCTCATAAATCCAGGCATACCAATTCCAGCAGAAGTAAGCGCCGTTCATGGCATTACCAACGACATGGTAAAAAATCAACCTCGCTTTGGTGACTTAGTCGCAGAATTACGCCCCTATTTTTTCGATGTTGATTTAGGTGGATACAATGCAAAGAACTTTGATATTCCGCTTCTCATAACGGAATTTAGTCGAGTCGGGTTATCACTTGACACCGAAACCATCGCTGTTGTCGACGCCATGAAAATTTTTCAACACAAAGAACCCCGAACACTCGCAGCAGCGTATCAAAAATACTGTGGCAAAGAATTAGTTGATGCCCACGACGCTATTGGCGATATTCGCGCAACCGTTGCCGTATTTGAAGCACAACTCGCGCTCTATACCGATATAGGCAATACCCCTCAAGCAATTCACGATACCTGCTTTCCGCAAGATCCAAATGCCTACGATGCCGAAGGAAAATTAAAATTTATTGACGGAAAAATAACCATTAATTTTGGAAAAAATAAAGGCAAAACACTGCAAGAATTAGCACTCAACGACCCAGGATATTTAGAATGGATTGTGAATGGATCTTTTTCTGAAAAAGTAAAAAGTGCGGTAAAAAATGTATTGGGATATAAAAAATAATCAGTCTTTCACTACGACACCGCGTCTACAAGGAATCTTATTTTTTCTTTTGTATTTTTTTTGCGAACAACCCCATTTCAATTGCAGTATCTGCCCACGCTGCTCCATGATTTTGTTTTCCAGTCGAACGAACACGCACTTGTTTTTCGTTCAAACACGTAAGGACGCCAAAAACAACGGGCACCGATTCATCACTGTTTAATTCCATAATGCCTTGCGACACCGCTTGAGCGATATATTCAAAATGCATTGTTTCGCCTTTTATTAATACGCCAATACAAATAATGGCGTCTACTTTTTTTTGTTCACTCAACTGTGCTGCCGCAAATACTAATTCATACGAACCCGGCACTTCTTGCACAAAAATATTTTTTTGTTTTACACCACAAGCCCGCAATTCATCAAGAGCCGCATCACGCAGTGAATACGTATACACACTATTCCACCGAGCAACAACAACACCAATTCTGAGTCCTTTGCCGTTTTTATTTGGGAATGATAGTTGTGAGAGTTTCATATAATTCTAATTTAAAAAATGAAAATACTCCTGCATAAAAAAATTATTTCCTAATTTCTACTATTCGAAAATTTACCCGGCGCCTGCCTGCCGGCAGGCAGGTAGCCCCCAGGCGAAGACGGGTTAGTATATATTCCAATACCCTTCTATTTTCATATCCTGCCCCACATGATGGAGCACCACATCGGTCAATGGCTTTGCTTCTTTGAGAGTACGAATTCCTTCGCCGCCAACGGCAGATAAAGCAGTAACACCACCAATAATTTTAGGGCTTACATACCAGAGCACTCGGTCCAAAATAAGTGGATCGGCGAGTGATTCATCGTAAAATGACCCATGCACACCCGCACCTCCCTCAATGAATACATGCTGAATTTCTTGTTTACCCAAGTATTGCAATAACTGTTTTATCGATACTCGTTTTTTCCCAAAAGATTTTACCGGTATCCCATTTTTTTCATATAATAGTTTGGTTTCTTTTGGCGCCAATTCGGTCGTGGCAACCAATACATGGGGATCACGAAATACTTTTTTTGATAACGGCAATGAGAGTGTTGGATCAATAATAATACGCAATAATTGCTTACTCCGAAATGCCCCGTGTGGCAACAATTCTGGGTCATCGTCAGTCACGGTACCAGCACCCACGAGTACAGCATCTGCCATGCTTCGCTCTCGTCTGGCATCTTGGCGTGCTCGTTCACCAGTAATCCATTGAGACTGTTTTGTTGCGGTTGCAATTTTTCCGTCCAAACTCACCGCGGCTTTCATAGTCACATAGGGCAAGCCGGTTGTTGCCCATTTTAAAAATGGTTGATTCAACAGTTGTATTTTTTTATAGAGTGCATCTGTTTTTGGAAGGACGGTGACACGAATACCCGCGTCTTTTAATTTTTTGAGTCCTCCACCGTTGACGAGACGAAACGAATCTTGCATGCCAATAACAACTTCTTGTATTTTTTTTTGAATTAAAAAATCAGCACACGGCGGTGTTTTGCCATAATGTGCACACGGCTCAAGAGTACAGTACAATGTAGCCCCTTCAATAGTGTATCCTTGCTTTTGTGCATCTCGAGCAGCCAAGACCTCGGCATGAGGAGTTCCCGCTTTTTTGTGATACCCCTTGCCAATAATCTCACCATCACGCACAAACACTGCCCCCACAGTAGGATTGGGCGCTGTTTTTCCTTTGGCGCGATGAGCGAGATGAATTGCTTCAAGCATGAAATCTGTGTGATCCATACGACGGGTTATACCATTGTTTTTAACATATGTCCCATTTTTTCTTTTTTCACATGTAAATATGCATCATCAATACCGTTTGGAGGAATTTCAATCGGAACCTGTTCAACAACGTGTATACCAAAACGAGCAATTCCTGTTATTTTTTGTGGGTTATTTGTTAACAGTCGAATACCAGAGCACCCAATATCAGCTAAAATTTTTGCTCCAATAGCGTAGTCACGAACATCTTCTTCAAAACCTAATGCCCTATTTGCCTCAATAGTATCAAACCCGTTATTTTGTTGCAGGGCATACGCTTTGATTTTATTCACAAGACCAATACCTCGACCTTCTTGGCGTAAATACAAGAGCACGCCTTTTCCTGATTGTTGAATTGCACTCATACTCGCCTCAAGTTGTGCCCCACAATCGCACTGAAGCGACCCAAATACATCTCCGGTCATACATTCCGAATGCACTCGCACTAATGCAACGTCACCCGCGCGTATGGTGCCGCACACGAGAGCCACCGATTCTTGCAAAGACACACTATCAGTATATACCACAATACGCCACAACCCACTGGTGGTGTGTAAATGTGATTCAGCTTCTCTCCTAATAAATCCGGTAAAAGACATGTATGTTTATGTAATAGAGTACATTCAACTCATCCCCTCTTTTTTTGAAAATCAATGCATCTTTATCGAGTAGCTAAAATACTTCGTTTGTAATGGTCTAAATTTTCTAAGGCAATCCCCGTTCCTTTGGCAACACACAACAGTGGCTCATCGGCAACATAACACGCCACCCCTGTTGCTTGTGCAATCAGTTCATCTAAATTACGTAATTGGCTTGATCCACCCGACATAATAATTCCTTTGTTCATCACGTCTGCAGATAATTCTGGTGGTGTTTTGTACAATACTTCTTTTACCGCATCAATCAATCCTTCTAAATCATGTTGCAAGGCATCCACCACATCGTCGGACGAAACCATAATGGTGCGTGGGAGTCCACTAATCATGTCACGTCCTTTTACTTCCATCGTAAGCGGTTTGTCCATGTACATGCCCGATCCTACTTTAATTTTTACTTCTTCTGCCGATCGATCGCCAATGGCCATACCATATTTTCTTCTGATGTATTCAGTAATAGAACTATCAAATCGTGTTCCACCAATACGAACAGACCCACACGACACAATACCACCCAAAGAAATCACAGCAATTTCTGCCGTTCCACCACCAATATCAATAATCATGTGCCCAGATGGACTCCCGATAGGAATGTCTGCGCCAATTGCCGCAACAATAGGTTCTTTAATAATATATGCAGCGCGAGCGCCCGCAGCCATAGTAGCGTCAATCACAGCCCGTCGTTCGGTAGACGTAATACCAGCCGGAACGGCCACCATAACTTCGGGGCGAAATAATCGAATTCCCCCAAGCGCTTTGTTAATAAAATATCGAAGCATAGCTTCTGTGGTATGATAGTTCGCAATCACCCCATCTTTGAGTGGCCGCTCGGCAATAATACTGTCTGGCGTTCTGCCTATCATTTCTTTTGCTTCTATACCTACGGCTAATACTTTTCCATCTTCTCGTGAAATGGCAACCACTGATGGTTCATTAATCACAATACCACGCTTGGGAGCGTGGACTAATACGTTGGTTGTTCCTAAATCAATAGCTACTTTTTTTATCCACATACCAAAAAGGGTTACCGTTCAGAATCAAAATTGAATCGCAACATCTCTATCTATTCGCAAATCTGTTGTGTATGTATACACGCTATTACCCCACTCTTCTTGCGCTTCTGCTGGCGTTGCACCCGTAATAGTTGTACCAAAATCGAGTGAGAGCGTCAAACCATGTGCGCGCGTTCCATGCTGTTTTGGCAACAAAAGCTCATAGTATTTTTTTGCCAAAATATTGGTATACCACGCATGTGGAAATCGATATTCAAACGTGAGTGACCGTTCATCTTTTGGTTCGATAATAAACAATGTGCCAAATGTTTGGTACATACCAACAATTTCTTGTGTGACTGCCGTGAGTGGTATTGGTTTGGTATTTCCATTTTTGTCTGTTGCATATACCGCAACGAGGGATGCATCTTTTGGTACAAACACGCGTGCATAGGTGCGATATCGTGACGTACGCCAGTCAAATGTGCCGGTATGCGTATAGGTCATAGTAGCACGATGCGACCATGCACCCTGCTCTTGTTTTTGAATAGAATACGCGAGCACCCGTTCTATGGCATGATCTGTTTTTAATGCAGCCAAATTTGCATCGGCCCACAGGAGCACATCGGTGGTATATGGTTCATGAATCCCTGCAACACCACTTGAACGAAGAGATGTTTGAAGTGATTCGTCGGTCATATACACAAACACATGTTTTTCTTTTGCCAACGTTTCCATCAAGCCAATATATTTTTGTGGATGTAACAATAAATCTCCTTTTATTTTCCCAATAATCTCGTGCAAGAGTGGCGTCATAATTTGTTTTCTGTTTTCAAATGGAATTTGTTTTTGTACAAATCCATATTCCACTTCGTACTCTAATTTTTCTACCACGTTTTTTGCATCAAATTCTATTCCCTGTACCGTGACGGGGCCCGTTATTTCAAGAAGTGCTTCTATCACATGCGTATCAACACCAATCACGCCATCAATTTTTTCAGCAGCAATACCACCTTCTTGGGTATAAAATTCCAATGCTCGTTTTGCATTTGTTTCAAAATCAATATCCCAATTACTATCTCGAAAATACCATCTATCCACCTTCAACTCTTGTGTCAATATTCGTGGTGGCACGGGTTTCCAACTATCAGGTGTTTTTCTGTCTAACCTTTCGGTTCCTTCAACAGTAAGCACGTGTGGAATTCCACCAGACACTTCAATAGTGGCGTAACTACCAATAAAACCACCACCGGGTCGAATTTCTGTATTATTTTGGAATAACACCACATACGTTTTTGGCGCATCAAATCCGAGCAACGTGGGCACAAATAAAATAAGCCCCTGATATTCAGTTGGTACTTCTTGCGTTATTTTTTCTTGTACAAATGGGCTATCCCATACAGCACGAATCCCCTGTTTTGTGAGTTGATGATAGGCAAAGAAAAAAAGACCAATAAGTACAAGAATACTCATGAGAATTACCCATGGCCATTTTTTTGATTGGTGTGTGTGCGTAAACATAGTGCATTATCGAGATTGAGGAGTTGCTCTTTTTTTCTGTGACACATTAAACCCTAAATATTTTCCACGCATTAAGTGCGTTACTGCGTCTAATGCCGGAATCGCACTCACAAAAATCATAGAGATAGGCAGAAGTAACCACTGCAAAAGCATGGTAATGTAGGCATGTTTTGGATGTGACTTTGGCCGCTTGGGAAGAAGCGGAAAACTAAAGAGTGCCGAAAGTAACATACCAAGCATGGCAATCGTCATGAGATATTGTAACAAATGTGGTGTGTTAAAATACAAAGCACTTTGCCGCACCGAGCCAGGTGCCACTAAAATAGGCAGTTGCCCTAACACGGTAATTAAAATAGCCACACAACTCCACGACCATTTTCCTTCCCACTCAACAAATACCCATTTTACTTTTTTAAAAAAAGAAATTGCCTTGCCTTTTTTTCTAAATTCCCAAAGCAAAAATGGCACATGTTCTACACCCCACGCCCAGCGGCGTTGTTGCTTATATAAATTTTTTATACTCACCCACCAATTATCATCACGCACCGTATCCATAGATACGGGTAAATAGAGCGGGGTAACATGATAGTCACCATTATAGTGAAGTAAACATTGATAAAAAATACGAGAATCTTCACTCACGATTCTTTTATCATGAAAGCCAACATCCACCAACGCTTGCCAGCTCATAGAGTGTGAAGAAAATGTGACGAGTGCATCTTGCCGAGCAAGCGCGGTAAACATCCAAAATGTGGTTCCAAACGACATAATACGCAACACCGATGGCGATTCCCAAATGTTGTTATTATATAACGCAATGGGTTGGTACGAACTGCGTGTTGGGTTTGGATGTGTACAATACGTATAGGTTACATACGCAAAATATTGATGATGACAAATAGTATCAATATCAAACACGGTTGCAATCACATCGCTATACTCCCATTTTTTTTCATCAATATATTTTTTCATCTGTGATTCCGCATAATGCAAGTTGGATCCTTTGCCTGGAATTTCATCGGGTAAATCTTGAGGATGTGCTATACCAATAATATCGGCAAAATGTGTACCAAATTTTTTTTTCGTTTCAAACACGATTGACTCAAAATGAGCCTGTGCCCGTGCTTCTCCGGCGATAACAATCGTAAATTTGCTACGGTCATACGCAGCATCAGCAATACTTTGGATTGCTGTTTTTACTACGGCCCATTCTTCTTTATACAATGTCAAAAAAATAACATGCTGTTTTTTTGCAGCGTCAATATGATCATGTTTCATTTTTTCTTTCCAATCAATACCCCGCACTCGATGAAATCGTAACCACGAAATAATGAGATAAAAAGAAAAATTAATCACACGCAGCACCCAATACACGTCAAACACAATGACGGCATAAATCATCCATAGTGGTCGAACAAACGACAGGACAAGTGCAGCAATAAGAGTAAGCCAAATGCTTAAGCCTGGCAGTATTTCGTATAATCGATAGCGGTGATAGTCGGAAAGCATAGTGGTTTTATATATTCATGGCAACATGGAACATGGGACACGATAGTAAAAAAGATTAAGATTGAGATTAAGATTAAAAAAATATTTCTACACCATCATTATCCTCAGTCTTAATCTTAGTCTTGATCTCTATACATCGTGTACGAAATCCCCTTAATACTCACTGAGTATCATTCCTATTCCCGTCAACAACAACAACAAACTCCCCTTTTTCAACAATCTGTTGTGTTGCAAGATGGTGAATAGTGCCGCGATAGAGTGTTTCAAATTTTTTCGTGAGCTCTCGTGCAATGCACACATTTCTTTCGGGTGGTAACACAGCGGCTAATGCGTCAATTGCTTTTTTAATTCTGTGAGATGATTCGTAAAATGCCGTTGTGTAGGGTGAAGTTGAGAGTTCGGTAAAAAATTTGTCTCGTTTATTTTTATTTGGCGGAAATCCTAAGAATAAAAATTTGTCTGTGGCAAACCCAGAAATAGAGAGTGCTGTAACCACCGCCGATACCCCCGGCACGGGAATAATTGACAGTGTAGGAATTTTTTGAAGAAGTTCAAAAATTAATATATTACCCGGATCACTAATACCCGGAGTCCCAGCATCGGTGACCAAGGCAACATGTTTTCCTTCTTCTAAAAATCCAACAATGGTCTGTACTTTTTGTGAAGAAGAATGTTGATGATAGCTCACGGTTTTGGTTTGAATAGCAAAATGACTCAAGAGATGTTGGGTCACTCGAGTATCTTCACACAACACGACGTCCGAGGCTTTGAGAACGTCGAGTGCACGAATGGTAATATCACCTAAATTACCAATTGGCGTGGCAACAATAGAGAGGGTTCCTAGCATAAAAGTAAGGTTACTATAGCAATATTTTTAAATAAAAACAACCCGCCTACGCCTATCGGCTTCGGACGGGCGAGGCCGGCCGTCCGTAGTATTCTCAAAACAAAAGCGACATAGGATATAATTAGGGTGTCTTAATCACCTAAAAATAGAGCCATATGTCGCAGTTGCAAGAAGATGGTATCACAAAGATACGTATTTGTTACAGCCTTTGGAAGAATGGGATATCGCCGGA
>JAGOTR010000036.1:3399-6338 GCA_018061685.1 Candidatus Magasanikiibacteriota bacterium | reverse complement strand
GCATACTGTACAGCAACAGCTGTGTCGCCTATGCGAAGAGAGTCTGGGGATGCTTTTTGAATAGCTTCTTGTTTTTCTTGAGGGCAAACAGAATTGACTGAAAGAACAAATCGTTCAGATGAAAGCGGTTGAACCTGAGAGAGCGTGGTACAGTCTCCAAATTGATCTTCAAACCACTGGTCGTACCCCGCCCAGGCAAACACCCCTCGAGACCGTTGATAGAGTGCGTCAATCGTACGAATTTCTTGTGCAAATGCATTTGGCTCAAGGTGAAACTGTTCCTTGAATTTATCCGCTGTTTCTCCATAAGAATACCGCGCCTGTGTGCGAACATACTCTGCCAAGGCACGGCGTGCCCCCACGCCAGACGGTGCAAATTCTTTTTCGGCAGGAAGCCCAACCCACCCACCCGTTTTATTTAAAAATTCATACCGATTTGTTACCACGACTTTGCCGTCTGGAGAAACACTGAACTGTGCTGGTTCAGACGGATTCTGACGTACCCGATGTGGCACAGCATTCCGGACATCTTTCGTGCTCACTGGCTGTACCCCGGCTGCATAAAAACGAGAAAAGTTTTGACTTCCATCACTTTTTTGAGTGCCTCGTTTTCCGCCCTGCACCGTCGCCGCCACGGCGAGTGATGGATAATTTCCTGTTAAAGACAGCACCGTACCACGAGCGATACCAACATCTTCTCCTGAATAAAGTGCGGTAAATTGATTATTATATCTACGACCAACATTCGTTACTAATTGATCTGGAGCCAATCCAGCCAATAAGCATTGACGAAAATCCCCTTCATGTAAGGTTTCTTCAATACGAACTCCTTCTCGCTTGGCAGATCTCCATCCATCTGCATATTTATTTGCAATCCGAACCATGGACGTATACTGCAGGCCATGATTTATACAAAACACACGCTGATTTTTTGCTTCAACAAAACCAAAAAACAATTTTCTTGCTCGATCCCAGTCCCCTGTACACGTTTGTGCAAATGCACGTATTTTTTCTTCCAATTCGCGTGCTCCCGGTGCATATGTTCCATCAGAATATTTGAGTATTTTTTCAAATACAAACTGTTCTTGTAAAAAATAATATGCCCCTAATGTTTCACGAACACATCCTCTTTTTTCTGCCTCATGCACAACAGCAGACATGCGTGCATCAAATGGAATTTCTGCCATGCGTCTTCCTCGTTCTGTGACTTTTCTTTTTTCATCGATAGCACCTAAAATGGTAAGCAAATCAAGTGCACCTTTTAATCGTTCAGGTTCCGGTGGATCAATGAAATCAAACCGTTCTAAATCAGTAATTCCAGATTCCAATAATTCTAAACATGTTTTTGCCAATTCTCCTCGCTGTATTTCTGGCTTCGAAAATTCTGGGAGTGCGTCAAATTCTTCTTTGGTTAACAAAGAATGATAGTCTCCTGGTTTTACCCGTCCTGCACGCCCTTTTCGTTGGTTGCACGCAGCTTTACTGGCTGGCCGCTCTGCCAAACCCGTTAATCCCACTGCCGGATCATAGTACGTTTCCTTTTGCCTTGCAGCATCAACCACATGTTCTATATTTGGTACAGTAAGTGATGTTTCGGCAATATTCGTTGAAACAATAACTCGTCTTTTTCCACGGTCTCCTCCAAGGACCACCATCTCTCTTTCGTCTTGTCGTAGTCCACCATGAAGCGGAAGCACCTCAACTGAAGACAAAGCTGCTTCACTCATGAGAGTACGAATCTGATCAATAGTACTATTAATTTCTCCTGATCCGGGAATAAATACGAGTATATCACCTTTGCTTGTTGTGGTGAGAATTTCAATAACTTTTTTTGCTGCCAATGTGGTGTACGGAACTTCTCTTTCCTGCCTTGTATATGGATCTATTTCTATTTTTTCTTGGCTCGTCAAAAAATGTTCCTCAACGGGAAACATTCTTCCTTCTACAGAGAGAGTCTGTTGTTGACCTATTTCTAAAAAATTTTGAAACTTTTCAATATCAATTGTGGCAGAGGCAACAACAATTTTTAAGAGTGGTTGATTTTTTTGAGCACGTAATCGATTGGCTCGTTTTAATAATCCCAAAAGCACATCACTATCAATACTTCTTTCATGTGCTTCGTCTACCACCACCGCATCATAATGCAAAAGCATGGGATCATGTCGAAATCGATTCACCAACATTTTTGTGGTTTGAATCTGGAGTGGAATATCATCATGCAGTCCTTTAAATTCAGACGTGGCAAACGTAATATCTTTACCAAAATCCATTTCTTCAAAACGGGCAGATGTGCCAATACATACCCCTTGTGCCGCATCTTTTCTCGGCTGCGTCATGGCAACACGAGGTCTTTGGCGGAGGGTGTTTTCTCCTCGTTGCACCTTTCCCTCTAATGCTCCCAATGTCCAAACACCGAGTGTCAACGATTTTCCAGCTCCTGTGCCGGCTTCAACCAATATGGCTTCAGACCCAGCAAATATTTCATCAAATTTTGCTTCATAGTTGTCAATAGGAAATTCAACAGAGCCAAGCCCTTTTGCTTTGGCACGTTCTATGGCACGCAAAGTATACTTGGCAATGTCTGCCCCTTGTCGATCGAGCCGTAATTTTTCAAAAATACCAGAAAGTATTTCGTCTTCTCTTAATCTATCAGGGTATTCTCTTTTTATATGATCTCGCATATGTGTTGATCAACTGAATACAGCACTTTATCTGCATAAGGGAGCCAGAGTGTGTATGCCAAAACAGCAGCTTTTGGATCGCACGCACCCGAAAACACCACCTGTTTGGTATAGGCAAGGTGTGTTTTGATACCAAAACACACCTCCATATAATTTTCTGCTGTTACCCGAGAAAAAGATGCTAGGGACACGGCTTGTGTTTCTTTTTTGATTGGGTCAATATCGGTTGGGAGTGTCAGTATTTCTGCATGCATGCGT
>JAGOTR010000036.1:0-3299 GCA_018061685.1 Candidatus Magasanikiibacteriota bacterium | reverse complement strand
GGGTACCCAGCATCGGCACATTCTTCAAAATTCGTGATAGATGGATCAAGTGTTGGTTCTTTAATAACCACATCCTCAAACGGTTTTGTCCCGCACCCCGATACAACACAGGCAAATGCAAACAAAAAGAGAAATTTTCTCATAGAATAATTATATAGATGAAACACGAATACTTTGACATTTTAAATCTTGCAGAGGAATATCGGATCCAGCAACACGCCCTTCATATCCGTTAAATTGAAAACATTCTTTCACCGTCCATGAGGTAAGAGAACTATCTTTGGGCACAAGAATTTTTCCATTCCCTTCGTTATATGCACCAAGTGCAGCATCAACCACATGCAATTCAGCAATCGTAGAACCACTTGCACCTGATGTGATATAGAGATCAACAGGATTATTGTTGGAGGAAAGTTCTGTATTAGTATCTTGTATGGTTAATAATTTTTTCCACATGCCACGCGCATCATCCCACACAAGCACACCACGGAAATTCCAGTCTCTATCTATCGGTAATCCAGAAAAAATAATCCCTTCGGTAGGAGTAGCGACCAATGCATACCGATCAATTATTTTTACTACCTGTGCTGGGTGAATATCTTCAGGCAATGTTTGTGCATTCACGCGGTACTCCGTTGTTTCGGTTATTGGCGCAGCGTCTGGATCATTTGGAGAAGTACAGGTGCCACTCATGGCATTATACGTGGAAGAAAAAGCATCGTCTGCGGGACACGTACAACTTTGAGACACATCATCATACGTCCCCCCAGTATTTGTGCAATGATATTTGGCAACGTCAAGTGCAGTATGAGAAATACTGCCACCCAACAAGGTATTTTCGCTACTCATTTGTACCCCTACGACAAGCAAACCGAATAACAGCACATTCAACACCCCACTCACCACAAGCCAAAAAGATATTTTTTTCATAAAAAAATTATACTAATTTACGTATGTAGTATACCTCAAAAAAATCGTCTGTGCAAAAACGTATTGACCCCTTTATTGAACCATGATAGCATAGACTCCTCGATGCATCGTGTATCGAGTGAAAAAACACCTGATTTCGGTCTGTTGCCGATAATCAGACATCCACTTGGGGTATTCATTCCCCTTGTACAAAAAGGAGCGTCACATGAGCAACGAGAAACCCTGGTACTGCAATCGTGCAGCGTTGGGAACTTTCCTCTTGGTTCTGGCACCCATTGTATATGGGGTAGCCCAACTGCTCTCACACTGACACAAAGACGGATCCCCCGGCGGCATGGACGAGGAGCATTGCTCTTCCCCATAGCCGCCGGTCAAGGATCCGCGACGAGCGACCTGTTCGCTGACCCAAATCTCATTTATTTTGTATTCGGCTTGTGGCCGTTTTTTTTATTGACAAAACGTCTATCTTACCGTATACTTTTTTTTCAATATATACTCTATCATTTTTCCTTTCTATGGGAGACGCAGGAAACGTTATTATCCGGTTCGATAAAGTATCGTTTGGATACACCGATCAAAAAATGCTCTTAAACGAGGCATCTTTTTCTGTTCGAGAAAAAAGCAAAATTACGGTTATGGGGCAAAACGGGGCCGGCAAAAGTACCCTGTTTAAACTTATATTAGGCTCGACGACCAATCCCCCATCATATGCATTAACACCAAACGAAGGCATGGTCCATATTCGCGACCGTTCTTCTGTTGCCATTGCCACCCAAGTCATGCCCGAAGAGCATAAAACAAAAACCGTACGAGAATTTTTTGAAACGGCCTTCCTCGAAGTACCCTATAATTTAGACAAACTCATCGCCGAGGCGCTTGATGTGGTTAATTACCATATTCCGTCTGACAGAAAAATTTCGGATCTTTCTGGTGGCCAACAAGCACGCCTGCTCTTGGCATACGCCCTCATTCAAAAACCAGATATTTTACTTTTAGACGAGCCAACAAATAACTTGGACGCCGAAGGCATTGGACACTTGATTTACTTTTTGATGATGTACGAAAAAACTGTGCTCGTGATTTCGCATGATGCCGAATTTTTGAATTCATTTACTGATGGCGTATTATATTTAGATGCATACACGGGCATTGTAGAACAATACGTTGGGAACTATTCCGACGTTGTGCAAGAGATTGCCGAGCGAGTAGAAAAAGAACAACGAAAAAACGCACAACTCCTCAAAAGCATTCAAGACCAAAAAGATAAAGTCAACTTCTTTTCTCACAAAGGAGGAAAAATGAGAAAATTGGCAAGTAAAATGAGAGAAAATATTGAAGAGGCAGAAGAAAATATGGTAGATGTTCGTAAAGAAGATCGTGCCATCGATTCTTTTGTTATTCCCGCACAACATTTGGGCGAAGAAATTGTCACCATCACAGAGCTTTCCGCCATGAAAGACTATACGCCTCTTGTCATTCCATTTGCAAAAAATGTTCGCAAAGGAAATAAAGTACTTTTAAAAGGTCCGAATGGTATTGGCAAGAGTACGTTTCTACAACGATTGTTTGACGGAACAGCGCCAGGAGCAAGCATTAATCCAAAAGCAAAAGTCGGCTACTATCGCCAAGATTTTTCTGGGCTCGACATGAGCAAAACCGGTTTTCAAGCACTCGAAGAAATGATGAGTGTACCCGACAAAGAAACCGTTTACCGCACCGCTGCGCAATTTAACTTGCCAGGCAATGTGATTCATACGCAAGTAGGTGCCATGTCAGAAGGGCAAAAAGGCTTACTCTCATACGCCCGATTTGTGCTCCAAGAGCCATCACTCCTTCTCTTAGACGAACCCACCAATCATATTAACTTTCGCCATCTTCCGGTGATTGCAGAAGCCTTGAATAATTACGAAGGCGCGATCATCATCATTTGTCACCATGAAGAATTTGTGAATAGCTTGACCATTACGGATACGATTGATTTTACGAGATTTCTATAAAAATTAAGACTAGGATTAAGAATAAGACTGGCTCAATGAACCAGTCTTATTCTTAATCTCAGTCTTTTATTTTCTTTACAAGACGATGAATTGAATCTAGCGCGACCAATACTTTCTATCAACAGTCCACTCATCCCCTTTACTCGCAGCCAACGCAAATCCAGCAAAGGCCAACACCGCATCTCGCACGCCCACGGCTCCGCCCACAGAAAGTGCTATAAAAAATAAATGAAGTGATAAGACAAACGATGCAGCACGCGTAAAGACTCCAAAAAATAATAACACAGATCCAACCACTTCCATCCAGCCATTTAACTGCACAAACATTTCAGCGGGAATTGGGATGTACCCAAGCCATTCTGGCAAAAATAC
>JAGOTR010000035.1 GCA_018061685.1 Candidatus Magasanikiibacteriota bacterium | reverse complement strand
GTTGCGTTAGGGATTCCAAAAATTCCTGAAAAACCATTTCAATTAGGGCTCGATTTACAAGGTGGGGCTCATTTAACCTACCAAGCACAGGTAGACACCATTCCTTTTGCCGATAGAGCAGAAGCAGTGGAAGGTGTTCGCGATGTTATTGAGCGTCGTGTGAATGGATTTGGCGTCAGTGAACCAAACGTGCAAACCGCCAAAGTAGGTGAAGAATACCGTATCAATGTGGAATTGGCTGGTATTCAAGATATCAATACTGCAATTACCATGATTGGTGAAACACCCATTTTAGAATTTCAAGAGCAAAATACCGTTCCTCCTCGTGAATTAACCAAAGAAGAAGAGGCACAAATAGTAACCGAAAATAAAGAGGCACAAACAAAAGGAAAAGATGTATTAAAAAAATTAAAAAACGGTGAAGCCTTTGATGCCTTAGTGTCGCAATATACCGAAGATGAAAGTAGTAAAAATAATGCTGGCTATATTGATTTTATCCCAGATGGGTTGACTGGATTTGAGGCTGTATATACGTGGGCAAAAAATAATGAATCAGGTGATATTTCTACCGAGCTTATTGAAAGTGACGCTGGGTACCACATTTTAAAACGTGGCGGAGAGCGTCAAGGCGAAGCGCAAGTATCGGCACAGCATATTCTTATTTGTTATTTAGGTGCACAAAATTGTGACAATGCTATTTATACCAAACAAGAAGCCGAAGCAAAGGCACAAGAAATATTCACCCAAGCAAATGCAGAAAATTTTGAATCATTAGCTGTTGAATTTTCTACTGACCCAAGTGTTGAAATAAATAAAGGTGATTTAGGCACATTTGGCAAAGGCGCTATGGTGCCTGCCTTTGAAACGGCTGTGTTTGCTGCAAAAGTAGGTGAAATTGTTGGGCCTGTGGAATCACCATTTGGCTATCATGTGATTTACAAAACCAACGAAGTAGTTGGTGTTGATTATGAATTGTGGCATATCTTTTTTGACAAAACCACGGCAAGTGATATTTTGCCAGTACAAAACCCTTGGATGCCAACCGGACTTTCTGGAAAACAATTAGAACGAGCAGAAGTGGTGAGTGACCCAACAACGGGAGCGGTACAAGTATCACTTCAGTTTGATAGTGAAGGGGCAACATTATTTGAAGACATTACCCGAAGAAATATTGGAAAACCAATTGCCATATTTTTGGATGGTGCCGCTATTAGTATTCCAAACGTGAATACGGTTATTCCACAAGGAAAAGCTATTATTACCGGTAACTTTACGATTAAAGAAGCACAAGAATTGGCACAACGGTTGAATACTGGGGCCTTGCCAGTGCCTATTGAATTAGTGTCACAACAATCTATTGGCGCTAGTTTAGGGGCAGTTTCATTAGCGCAAAGTGTGAAGGCTGGGGTAGTGGGTATTTTGCTCATTATGGTATTCATGCTTTTTTACTATCGATTACCAGGGTTAGTATCTATCTTTTCTTTATCACTTTATGTGGCACTCACACTTGCTGTATTTAAGCTCGTGGGCGTTACATTAACCTTGGCGGGAATTGCTGGATTTATTTTGTCTATTGGTATGGCAATTGACGCAAATGTGCTTATTTTTGAGCGCTTAAAAGAAGAGTTGCGACAAGGAAGAAGTTTGAGAGGAGCTATTGAAGAAGGATTTTTGCGTGCGTGGACGTCTATTCGTGATGGAAATGTCTCTACCCTTATTACCTGCGCCTTGTTAGTGTGGTTTGGATCAAGTTTTGTGCAAGGGTTCGCTATTACGTTGATTATTGGTATTTTGGTCAGTATGTTTTCTGCTATTACCATTACTCGCGTTCTCTTGCGTGTGTTGGTGCCATTGTTCCCCGAAAAAGGCAATAGCCTATTTTTAGGCCACACAAAAAAATCAGGTGAATAATTCTCTATCTATTTTGTATGATTCAGATTGTTGAAAAAAGAAAAATACCATTTATCATTTCAAGCGTTCTTTTTCTTCTTAGCGTTTTCTTTTTGGCTGTGTATGGACTAAAACCGGGAATTGATTTTACTGGTGGAACGCTCATGCAAGTACGATTTGCCGCAGAAAGACCAAGTAGTGAGGAGTTACAAGAAACATTGGCTTCGTTTGATGTCGGGTCTGTCAATATACAGCCAGTAGAAGAAGATGGATATTTGCTCAAAATGAGATTTATTACCGAAGAAGAGCATCAAGAAATTTTGACCGGGTTACGAAATGAATTTTCTGTTCCTTCTGAAGGCGAAGCAGCAACTGTTTCCGTATTTGAAGAACGGTTAGAAACCATTGGTCCCTCTATTAGTAGTGAACTCCAAAAACGCTCTATTGAAGTGGGCATTGCCGTTGTATTGGCTATTGTCATTTTTGTTGCCTATGGTTTTCGTAAAGTATCTCGCCCAGTTTCTTCATGGAAATTTGGGGTTATTGCTGTGGTTGCATTAATTCATGATGTGACTATTACCATGGGGATCTTTGCTTTGTTAGGTCATTTTAAAGGCGTTGAAATTGATATCCCATTTATTGTGGCATTGCTTACCATTTTAGGGTATTCGGTGAATGATACTATTGTGGTATTTGATCGTATTCGAGAAAAATTAATTCAACGTGGGTATGACAATTTTTCACAGACCGTGAATACTGCGGTGAACGACACACTGGCTCGATCTATTAATACGGGGTTAACCACCTTATTGGTACTTGTTGCGTTATTCTTCTTTGGTGGTGCATCCATTCATTACTTTGCCTTAGCGTTAATTATTGGTATCGTCTTTGGTGGCTATTCCTCTATTTTCTTGGCAAGTCCACTCTTGGTGAGTTGGGAATTGTTTGAAAAAAGAAAAAAATAATTCTACAAAAAAATAATAAAAAATCCCGACCTTTCGGGATTTTTTTATTTTTGGTATACTACCGAAGGTACTCTGACTCCTTCGACTTCAGTCGGCTGAGGCCTCCTTTCGCTCAGGACAAGTTCAGGATGACATAGACTACTAGTAGCATCCTTTATTTATTCATAATCCCTCTTATGACCGATGGATTTATTCGACATCTCATTTCATTCATTTGTCTATTTATTTTTGGATTAGTGTATGTTGTGGCATATTATGCAGGAGCAAATGGGTGGTGGTTTTTGGGAATTACTATTTTGATTATTTATCCTATTGTATATAAACTAGTAGATGTGTAATGTGATTGTCGTGTTCCTGCTGCTAGGCAGGGTACGATACTGATGCACTTATAGCTATGGATCTCGGATTCATTGTACTCAATATTGATCTCATCGTTGCATTTTTTTCTCGGCCAGCAGGGTTGGTTATTTTTGAGTTATTTGTATTTGGTGGATACTTGATATTTGTGTGGTTGTTAGCATTTGTGGTTGTTAATTTTTTTGCGGATTACAGACAAGATAAATATACGGCAAATTGGAAGTGGGTACTATTAGCTATTGATATTCCTGCATTAAACGTACAAACGCCAAAAGCAATTGAACAAATGTTTGCTCACTTAGCAGGTGCATTTGACTCACCAGACATTGCAGGGAAATTTCGTGAAGGCTATAAACAACGGTGGTTTAGTTTGGAAATTATTAGTATTGAAGGCTATATTCAGTTTCTTATTCGTACCGAAGATGAGTTTCGTAATTTGGTAGAAGCTGCTATTTATGCCCAATACCCAGAAGCAGAGGTGGTAGAAGTAGAAGACTATGTGGGTGGTTTGCCCGACACATTTCCGAATGAAACGCATGATATTTGGGCAGCCGATTTTGGATTGGCCGAAAATGATGCCTACCCAATTCGAACGTACCGAGAATTTGAACATAGCATTTCAAAAGATACTGTGTTAAAAGATCCTATGGGGGCATTTTTGGAAAGTTTTAGTCGTATTGGCCCTGGTGAACAAATGTGGTTTCAAATTTTAATAGAACCTATTTCAAATAAATGGAAAGAAAAATCGATTCAAAAAATTAAAGAAATTATTGGGGATAGTAGTTTAAAATCAAGTGGAGGAAATAAATATGTGCAAGCCATTGGTGAAGCACCAATTAAATTTTTAGAAGCAGTCGGTGATCAAATATTTACACGAGAAGCTAGCAGTGGTGGTGACAGTGGTAAAAAAGATGCTGAACCAAATCAATTAAAATATTTAACACCAGGCCAAACAAAAACAGTGGAGTCAATGGAAGAAAAAATGATGCAAGTTGGGTTTAAAACAAAAATTCGTGGCATGTACGTGGCGAGAAAAGAAGTGTTTCGACCCTCACGAGGCGTGCAGGCGTTGATTGGGTCTATGAATCAGTACAATGTGCCTACTGCCAATTCTATTGTTCCAAAATATGGAGTGGGAGCGTCGTATTTTTTTAAAGATCAACGTGTTGCGTATAGAAAAAATCTTCTCATGAAGGCGTATAAAAAAAGGAAAATTGGTCCCGGTGGGCCTCCGTTTGTATTGAATCTTATGGAGCTTGCGACTATTTGGCATTTCCCTATGTCACACGTCAAAACGCCTATGGTGCAAAAAGTGGATGGCAAACAATCCGAACCACCATCTGGGTTGCCGATCGAACGAATTGGATTTTCGAGCTTCCCCGATGAAACACCGGTGGGGGCGGATGTACCAAAAAAGAAAAAAGAGTTTCTTACCGATGCGTATGGGTATGATGATACGGTGAAGTTTGGGTGAGGATATGCGCTTGCCCGCCGTAGCCCACCGGCGTAGGCGGGGATAATTCACCTGCCTACCGGCAGGCAGGGATAATCCAGATTTACGGATATTTAATTTAACGATTTGTATAAAAAAACAGTCCCAGTTTGATAGGGGCTGTTTTTATATATGCGACGGTTGATTTTATTTTTTTTCTTTGCTATATTGAGCAAATACTTATTTTTCTATGTGGATTCAAGATATTTTAGATAAAAAAAAACACATCCTCGCACTCTCACCCATGGCCGACATGACTGATTCTTCGTTTTGCCAAATTGTGCGCCAAATTGGCGGATCTGATGTGGTATTTCGCGAAATGGTAAGCAGCGAAGCCATTGTACGCGAAAGCGCCAAAACTATTGGCATGACCGACTTTGTTGATGCTGAGCGTCCTATTGTGCAGCAAATTTTTGGCTCCGACCCCCTCATTATGGCAAAGGCTGCCGAGATTGTGATGAAGCATGCCAACCCAGAGGGGATTGATTTAAACATGGGCTGTCCTGTGTACAAAATCACCAGTAATTTTAATGGCTGCGCGTTAATGAAAGACCCAGCCCGTGCTGCAGCAATTATTCGTGAAATAAAAAAAGCTATTGGCAACACACCGGTGTCTGTAAAAATTCGTTTGGGCTGGAGCGATCCTGATGATTTTAAAAAATTTATTCCTGTGATAGAAGAAGCTGGGGCATCACTCATTACCGTGCATGGTCGCACGAAAGCCCAAGGCTATAGTGGCACCAGTGACTGGCACCGTATTGCCGAAGCAAAAAAAATGGCTACTGTTCCACTCCTTGCAAATGGTGATATTCATGAATGGCAACAAGTAAACGAAGCCTTAGGCGTGACAGGAGCTGACGGTGTTCTTATTGCACGCGGAGCACTCGGCAACCCATGGTTTTTTCAACAATACCTCACTCAAGAGGGGAGTATTTCTTTAGAAGAAAGAAAACGAATTGTATTGGCACATGCAGCGTTACACATGGAACAATATGGCGAGCGAGCAATGGTCACATTTCGCAAGCATTTGGCCTGGTATTTTAAAACAACCAAAATTGGATTTGAAATTTCTGGTATTAAAGAATGGAGAGTGCGGGCGATGCAGGTGAAGAGTTTGGGGGAGTTGGAGGGGCTTTTGAGGGAACTAGCAAATTAAATAAAATTTTTTATAAACAAAAAAAACACACCAGTCATAACTGGTGTGTTTTTTGTGGTGCCAGTCGCGCGAATGTCAGTGAGGGACATTCATAGAGCCGCTGCTAAAAGCGCGACTGGCTAGACGCTCATGTGGTGGGGCAGTCTCTCTGGTCGAACGTGAAACGAGAGAGGAGGAGAGAGTTTGCTGCGCAGTAGATTGAATGTGTCAATCCGAAACAGAAAAATTGACGATGTCGATGAGGTTGAATCCATCCCCTACATCGACAAACATTCGTGTTTCCCAGAAACCCGCGTGTATATCCCACACCGCTGGCCAGAAGTGGCTGTAACGCCACATACCGGATACCTGAATCCAGTCGGGAACCCATTCCCACTGATATTGACCATCCAAATACGCTTCCACTTTGTAGCGGTGATTTGCTTCAACATTGTGAAGACGAATCAGGGTATACACATCTTGACCTTGGGCAAAGGTGTCAGTTTGGTTTTCACACGTGTAAAACCAGTCCGTCCACCAT
>JAGOTR010000034.1 GCA_018061685.1 Candidatus Magasanikiibacteriota bacterium | reverse complement strand
GCAGAACCCGCCGCATAATCAATCATTCCAAAATAAAAATCCCGTGTATGGAAGCATATGCGGGATTTTTTTATTGTGGACAATATATTTTTGTGTTTGAATTGACAAACTGAATAGCTATATCTTATACTATGCGTATCAAAAATATGGCGCTTTGCATCGCATTGCACGGCACATAGTTTTTGAGAAACTCTGTTATTTACTTTAAGTATCGTACGATATGGAACAAGATCAAGCGTTTCTGGAATACATGGTGAAAGCAATTGTGAACCACCCAGAAGATGTGAAGTCAACAAGAACGGTTGACGAACGAGGGGTTCTTATTACCTTAGATTTGAACCCAACGGATATGGGCTATGTGATTGGACGCCGCGGTCAAACCGCTCGGGCAGTGCGCACATTACTCAAAGTAGTGGGTGCAAAAAATAATGCACGTGTGAATTTGAAAATTAATGAACCAGAAGGCGGACGTGGTCCACGACCTCGCCCATACGGTGACCAACAAGGTATGCAAGGCGGCATGCAACAGGCTCCTATGCAAAACAATAGTATGCAATCATCTCAACATGATGATATTGATACGAGCGCTGCTGATGATTTCAATATTTAATTGAGTAACAAAAAAACCCTATGCACAGTGCATAGGGTTTTTTTACTCGTATGGTGGGCGATCCTGGAATCGAACCGGGGACCTCTACATTATCAGTGTAGCGCTCTAACCAGCTGAGCTAATCGCCCGTAGGTAACGTGTAACTGTTGACACGTAACAATTAACTTCTGGAATTATTTGAGAGTTAATTGTTATATTTTTTACTCTGTGAGCCTAAGAAGATTCGAACTTCTGACCTCTACAATGTCAATGTAGCGCTCTAACCAACTGAGCTATAAGCTCGTATTATTGAAATCTTTCTTTGACTCAGATAAAAAGATATCATAGCGTATGATATAAATCAAGCGAATCAATACGCAATATAGTACATGATTTTTTATATATTTGTCAATAAATAATATGGGCTTTTGTGTATTTTTATTTATTTTCAGTATAGTCTAGGGTAAGTAAGACTATTTTTTATATACGCATATTTGCTTTTTCCCTAAATTTAAGCTATACTCCCAAAAGTTTTAACCATTTTTATGCCAGAAGAACAAGACAAAGTACAACAAGAAACACCAACAAACGAACCACCAAAAAGACACTTTGTGGCTGCCGTAGGCCTGTTTTTTTTAGAACTCATCAAAATTGGCGTTCTTGCCGGCATCACCATTGGATTAGTCCGCTACTTTTTGTTTAAACCATTTTACGTTAAAGGCGAATCTATGGAGCCATCGTTTTATGCTGGCGAATACCTTATTATCGATGAATTAACCTATCGATTTCGAGAGCCAAAACGTGGCGAAGTATTTGTGATTCACGCGCCACTTGCCACGACCAAAGATTTTTATCTCAAACGCGTGATTGGACTCCCCGGCGAACGGGTGCGGGTAGAGGATAATAAAGTGATTGTGTATAATAATGAACACCCCGAAGGAATAGTCCTTGATGAAGAATACTTAGTCGAAACCACGCCCGGATCGATTCATTACACACTCGGCCCTGATCAATACTTTGTTTTGGGTGACAATCGAGATTCTAGTTTTGACTCTCGGCGATTTGGCCCCATTAGCCGAGATAGTATTGTAGGAAAAGCGTGGGTGAGGGGATGGCCATTTAGCCGCGTAGGAACCTTTGATGTACCGAACTATAATTTATAATCTCTGAATGATATGCCAGCTCAAAAGAAAACAAAACCAACAATAAAAGGAGCCACAAAATCTGCAGGAGCCAAAAAAACACCGGCACCAAAAGCAGCTGCAAAACCTGCAGTGAAAGCAGATACAGGTGCAAATCAAAAAGGGTATGAAACCCTTCGTGGCATGAAAGATATTTTGCCAAAAGACGAAAAGTATTGGCTTGCTGCGTATGCGACTGCCAGTAACATCGCACAGGCATATAGTTATGGCTACATTGAAACGCCTATTGTTGAAAATGCAAAATTATTTATTCGTTCGATTGGAAAAGGAACCGATGTTATAGAAAAAGAAATGTACGTGTTTGACGACAGAGATGCGACCAAAGTATGTTTACGTCCCGAAGCAACCGCTTCTGTTGTGCGTGCCTATATTGGTCATGGCATGCAAAGTGTGCCACAGCCCGTGAAAGTATGGTACCAAGGACCCATGTTTCGACATGATCGCCCACAAGCAGGCCGATACAGACAATTTCATCAATTTGGGTGTGAAGTTATTGGAGAAAAAGACCCCGTGGTTGATGCAGAATTAATTACGGTTGCATACAATTTTTTGTTAGACTTGGGTGTGGAATCACTCGTCCACATTAACAGTATTGGTAATCTTGAAGAACGCCAACAATATATTATTGAACTCGTGGGGTACTTACGATCCAAACGAGCCTATTTGTGTGAAGATTGTAAAATTCGTATTAACAAAAATCCACTTCGCGTATTAGATTGTAAAGAAACTGGATGCCAAGAAGTATTGGAAGAAGCACCACAAATTATTGAATGGTTGAGTACCGAATCAAAAGACTTTTTTATGAAAGTCTTAGAATATTTAGACGAGTTACATATTCCATACATGATTCAACCAAAATTGGTGCGTGGTTTAGATTACTACACCGATACGGTATTTGAACTCTACGCCGAACAAGAAGAATCAGGAGCACAAAGTGCCTTGGGCGGTGGTGGACGATATGATATGTTGGTAGAACAACTAGGCGGCCGTGCCGGTACACCTGGCAGTGGATTTTCTATTGGTTTAGAGCGCGTGGTGAATGTATTAAAACACAAAGAAAGTGCCGTCACAGAAGATAAGAAAAAAATGGTACGAAAAGGATTTTTCTTTGCACAACTCGGCGGGCAAGCACGCCGATCAGCACTTCGATTGATTGAAGAATTACGAAGATCTCATATGCGCGTTGGGTCAAATTTATGTAAAAATTCCTTAAAAACACAATTAGAATTAGCAGATAAAATGCACGCATCACATACCATTATTTTGGGACAAAAAGAGGTGCAAGAAGGCACCGTGATTGTGCGTGATATGGATTCGGGGATTCAAGAAATTATTGACCAAAAAAAGTTAGAAAAGCATTTACGCAAGCTCTTAGGAGAGGGTTCTCTCTAGGGCTACTGTCTATTTGACCTTTTTGATTTTTTTGTGGTATAGTATTCGCATCATTTATTTATTTTCTATCAAAAAAATGGCGTTATTTCCATAAGTATTGATAGATCACTCACCCATGAGGAGGTGAATTGTGTGTCAGATATAAAACGAAAAAAGAATGAATCATTTGAATCATTCTTTCGCCGCGTGAAACAGCAATGGCTTCGTTCTGGAAAAATTTTGCAAGTGAGAAAAGTACAATTTTTCACGAAGAAAAAAAGTAAGAACGAACAAAGAAAAAATGCTGTCGAACATGCAAAAATCATGTCAAAAACAAGATATTTGCAAAAAACAGGAAAAATGCCTGTTGAAGAAGAGCGATCAAATCATCAGCATTCAAACAGATAATCGCTGAACGCATCATCAATTACTTGTATGTCACTTCGTCAAGAAATATTTTCTGCACGAGACAATGCAATGAGAGCAAAAGACACCGCAACGCTTTCAACGTTGCGGGTCTTATGTTCTGAAATAAAAAATGCAGAAATTGAAGAGCAAAAAGAATTATCGGATGAACATGTGCAACAAGTAATTGCTCGAGTAGTGAAGCAATTAAAAGATGCAATAAAAGATTTTTCAACTGGTGGAAGAGAAGATTTGGTTGAAAAAAATATGGCAGAAATTGCCGTGCTTGAAGCATACCTTCCTGCACAATTATCTGATGAAGAAATTATTGCACATATTCAAGCCGTGCTTGCCGAAACCCCAGGGCCTCACGATGTTGGGCCTATTATGGGTAGTGTTATGAAACGCGTCGCAGGCAAAGCCGATGGTACTCGCGTTCGCACATTGGTACAACAACACGTACAGGCATAAAAAAGATAAAAGATATTTTCTTTCGCTTTTTTACGCGTATATATGTTGTTCCTAAATCCATTGGTCCCATGCTTCCATGGATGCAACAATTCTTTTTGAAATATAAAAAAGCACTCACTGTCATTTTTCTTTCGTGTGGCGTGCTTTTTTTTGTTATATCTCCTCTCCCCGTCGCTGCACAAGGCGATGTATTGGGGGTGAATCAGGTTGGTAATAATTTGTTGCTGGGCGGTGATGATATTCGTGTCATTATTGCAAAAATAATTCGTGCGGCACTTGCGTTGGTGGGTATTATTGTGTTTGTGTACATGATTTGGGCAGGGTTTACCATTATGACTTCTGCGGGGAATGAAGAAAAAGTAGCACAAGGAAAACGAATGATGACGAATGCAGTAATTGGACTCATTATTATTATGTCGTCGGTGGCTATTGTTCAATTTGTGTTGGCACAATTACAACAAGCAACTGGTGCTGGCGCAGGTGACGGTGCGGGTGGCAACCGTCCTCCAATTGAGAATTTTATTTTTGCAGGCGCCTTGGGACAAACCGTAAAAGATCATTATCCTTTCCGCGAACAAACTGGGGTCAAACGAAATACGCGTATTGCCATATCATTTTTCCCAGCTATTTTGCCAAGTTCTATTATAGAAAATACAAATGGCAGTTGTGTAGGCGCCGATGGCACGGGCACCATTCTAGGCTGTGAGTTTGATGCCGATGGCAACCCCGTCACTCCCTATTATGGCGATTGTGTGTTTCCTGAAGGGCAAGTATTTGATCAGGCCATTCACTGCGATCATATCATTCCTGAAGCGGTTCGTATTTTTATGTCTGAAGATCAAAGAAATGGCGTGGCTGTTGATCCTAATGCACCAGACGCACCGCTTATTGACGCAATTGCACTTGCTACATACGAAGATGGGGCTGAACGAAATGCACGTACGTTTGTGTTTCAACCCGTATCACCTCTTGGAAAAGATGATGGTGATGTGTGGTATACCGTGGCGCTTGGTGATGATATTTTAACCAAAGCAGAATCACAGCTATTACCCGTGCCGTATATTTGGGAATTCCAAACCAATACAGAGTTTGATTTTGATCCACCACATGTGGTGGATGTGTATCCTCGTGAAGGAACAACCGGATTTCGAAATAGTATTGTCAAAATTACGTTTAACGAAGCCGTTGACCCTACGGTGGTGCAAGGGTTAAGTGGTCCAAATACACCATTTTCTCATATTATTTTTAACGATCCTGCTGGCGATCCCGAGATTCGTGGTGAATGGAAAATTTCAAATGCATATAGAACCGTGGAATTTGTTTCGGACAGTGCCTGTGGACTCAATAGTTGTGGAGAAACCATGTACTGTTTACCCGTGCAATGTGCCGATGGAAATGATCAAAATTGTGTCACACCATTTGAAATATTAGTTCGCACGGCTGTTCGTGCACGGCCAGATATTGCCCAATCGTTTGAAGCTGTTCCCTTAAGTGGTGTTATGGATATGTCGGGGAATGCCTTAGATGGGCGTATTGGTGCGGATACTGATGGAGATGGAACCCCTCAAGGAAAACCAAATGTGGTCAACGTGAAACAAATTGCACCAGCAGACGGAAATAATGCCGGAGAGCGCGCTGCCGATAACTTTTGGTGGACATTTCGTATTCGAAATAGCATTGATACCGAGCCTCCGTTTATTGCAGATGTGCGTCCTCGATTAGATGAAGAAGATGTGATTGATTTGGCTGAATTGTCGCTTGAGTTTAGTAAACCCATGTGGAGTCAAACGTTAAACGGCATTGTGTTGGTGGAATACCCAAACCTTGGACCCATGTGGAAAGTACCTCGATCATTTGAAAACGAACAAGGAAATACTCTTGCGACCATTGCACACCGTATATTTGGTCCAAATAATGCCGATGTGTATTATTTTGCTGGTGTTTCAAGCACGGTAAAAAGTGTGACACAAAATTGTTTGTACCCAGGTCGGGGACCGCTGTATCAAGATATTCCAGGTAATGGCGTGGTGCCTATTTGTCGCATGGATGAGAACGGTGATTTTCATGATTGTGTTGGTGTGGATGCCGCAAATCCAAATAGAGATACGGGGTGTATACAACGAGTACAAATGGCTGATAATGCATTGTTACAGGCAGGCCTTGCGGAATGTATAGACTTTTTACAAAGAGAAGATATTAGCCCTACGGACAGAGATGATGATGGGCGAGATGATATTGTTGATAATTGTCCTAATGATGCAAATCCTGATCAAAAAGATCAAGATGATGACGGCATTGGGGACGTTTGTGATGTATAATTTTATTTTTCTATGCGTTTTTTTTCAACACGATTCATCGCTACTTTGTCTTTACTCTTTTGTCTCTCGCTTGTTATTTTGGGGTTGTTTGGTGTTATATCGAGTGCCTCCGCACAGCAAGTGGGAGGAGATGTATTTGGTGTCGCCGTGATTGATGAAACTACGCAACTCGGGAGTGACGATATTCGCGTGACTATTGCAAAAATTATTAATGGCGTACTCATGTTTTTGGGGACTATTGCGTTTGTACTAGTCATTTACGGCGGATTTGTGTACATGACGGCAGGTGGAAATGAAGAAAAAATATCACAAGCAAAAAGAATTTTAATTAATGCAACGATTGGGTTGGCGATTATTTTGAGTGC
>JAGOTR010000007.1 GCA_018061685.1 Candidatus Magasanikiibacteriota bacterium | reverse complement strand
CCCGATATCAAATCGGGAATCCCCACAGAGGTAGTGGTAAAGTAATAAAATATGACCCTGTAGCTCAGCCGGTAGAGCAGTGGCCTTTTAAGCCAATGGTCGTGGGTTCGATCCCCACCGGGGTCACATATATAAAAGATTCTTTGTTTAGAATCTTTTTTTATTCATACACAGCCAGTAGAGCAGCCCCGACCTCTAAGTCGGGGATGGTCGTGGGGTAGTTTATCCCGATACCACATCGGGAATCCCCACCAGGGTCACAACGAAAAATGGCGGGAGACATTTTCAAACAGCGTTTATATTTGGATATAAAGATGAGAGCAAAAAAATCGTTTAGAAAGTCAAAGCCGCCATATCGTTGCTCAGCGCCATCTAAAATATACAATAGATAAAATAAAAAATCATCATATATATGGTGATTTTTTTATTGGCTATACAAGGTTGACAAATTATACTTTGTATATTAGGATACTCTATCGTTTTTTGGTGGGGAAAAGAGCTCTATAGATGAGACCTTTTTCCCCTCAAAAAACACACATAATCTAACAGATGAGGGACGCCGCGAGCGTTGTTAGATTTTGAAAGAGAGATGAAGCCCATGAATACCGTATCACTCACCTATGGTACACGGGGATTTGCCCCCATTATGGACCTGTTGTTTCGCAATGCTCCCACAGGCACGGTCGATGTCGACGGTCACGACGTGGGACATGTCTATACACGTGAAGACATCCAAAAGATGGCAGCATTTCTGGTCGGAACCGGTCGGGCTACTGCTCAAGAAGTGCAGCCACTCCTCAATCGAGTGGGACCAAAATTCCTCCCGATTGCAACCGTCGTGAGCGCTATCGAAGACTACCCCATTGGTGGGGTTTTGACTCTTGGAAAGAAGTTCGAGGTGTGCCAAGGCTGTACCCGCCCAGGGAAAAGCCCTATCGGCCACTTCTATCTTCCAGAGAAACATGAGACCAAAATCGAAGGATTCAACTTCGGTCTCAACGTTCTCATGGAAGAATGCCGGACGGGACGGTTGCGGGCTGATGTCGCAATCGTGCTGCTGTCTCAGCTCCTGTCGAAGGGAGTGCTTCTGAAGTCTCCCCCCATTTCGAAAACAGAGGAACGCATGATGGTTGCTGAAAGGATAGCAATCATGCAAATGTTCTTCTCCAAATCCTGAACCTATATAAGACGCTGCTCGGGCACCCGCAGCGTCTCCCCCCTATTATTTCAACAGACACCCTATGCAACGGTGTCTGTTTTATTTTTCTACAAAAAAACATCCCGATCTATCACATCGAGATGGTTCATACGTATAATTTAGATTATTCATCCACAGCCTCTTCAATATCATGAATCTTTTTCTTGGTAAATTTCTCTGTACGGTCTACTTCTGCTTTGAGCGTGTTTAAAATGTTTTTTTCTTCTTTCGTCAACCGACGTTTATCATGTGCTTGTTCAAGTAACGAAATACTTTCATACATCGTCGTATGAAGCGATTGGAATGACTCTGATACAGCATCATCTACTTGTGAAATTTCTTTTTGCAATCGTCGTCTTAGTCGAAGTAATGCATACCACCCCTTAAAGCTAATACCCAAAATACCAAGACAAACAATCACACAGAAAAAGACAAATGACACAAAGGTAATAGCTCGTGAGCCAAGGGTCAAAAACACGGGTTCTTTTACCACAATGGTTATGGATTCCGAGGGCATACTTTTTGCCCCACGGTCATCAATCGCTGTTACCTGTAATTGATACACGCCGACAGATAATTCTTTTGGCCAAATAATTCTAAAATTGCCCAATGAATTCGTTCTTTCTTCAATTGTTACTGTTTTCCCATTTTCACTCGATAATGCAACTTCTATTTTGGACGAAGGTAAGGTTTCCCCATTCACAATCAAAATAGCTCCTGTTTCTATTTCTGATGGATAATTACTCAAATTGGGTGCTGGTAATGCCGCAACAGCAAAATCTTCTGCCGAGGTCATCACATTGCCGGCATGGTCAAATGCACGCACCACAATGATGGATTTTCCCGGTTGTTGTATAGGTAAACTATATGGATTTGATTCTATTTCTCGGAGCTCTACTTTATAAAAATCTCCATTCCCTATTTTGATTTCATAATGAGAGATACCTGAAAGTAAGTCGGGAGTATTAAATAATACGATTGGACGAGGGTCTGTTTTGTCTTCCTGTTCATGTGGAAAAGAAATAGTAAATGGCTGAGGCGGAACAGTATCTATTTGAACAGGAAAATGAGCTACTGGCCCCCACCCGGCAGCGGTTTTAAATTGTGCGTGAAAATACCACACACCGTCGGCCACATCACTCATGACTCTTTCTGTTACTGAGGCGGGGTATATAACCGTGGGGGTGCTATTTGGCACGGCATCAAATAACACACGAACATCGGTAACGCCTTTCGGAACTTGCCAGTTCACTACCACATCGTTTGACGTATACCATTCTTGTGGATTTGGGTGTGTTGGAGAAGTAAGTACAGGCGAAACACCACCGCTCACTACTTGAGGAGGTTGATTGACGGGTGTGGGTTCTGTTGGTTTTACCGGAGGTGCAGTGGGATCGGTTGGCTTCGGAGTGCCTACTATACGAAATGAACCGGTTCCGGTGCCTTTCAAAATTTGTGTTCCCAACCCATCATTTGCGAGAGCGGATGCTGATGAAAACGACATGCCAGCCAAGCCTTCGGCAGTACCTTTGAGTGTAATACTAAACAATTTTCCACTGGTTCCGGTAAACCCTGGGTTAAATGAAATACCTTCAAAACGAATGGTTCCGTCAGTATTAGAAAATGACGGAGGTTGTACCCACAAACTAATAACTGAACCACTTTGAGACAACGACACCACTTGCACCAACTGTTTTGGAAATGAGATAACACCCGAAACCGCATTGGTGGATTGATCAGCAGAAGCAACAAATACATCGACTACAAATGTTTGTGCCACTTGCTTTGACAGAGATGACGGAGAAAAAAAGAAACTCGCCGCGTGCGTCACCATTGGCATGAATACCAATACAACAATACTACTTATGGTGAGAATTTTTTTGAACATACCGACGCAACACAAAAAAGAGAATGAAAGACAGCACAAGTATACCAAAGAACAACGCCGCCGCATAGATTGTGTTTGCAAGCGGAGTCATGATAGTCACCGTGCGAACATTTCCTGCTGCATCAATTGCTTGTACAAATATTTTTTTCTTGAGTGACTGATCACGAAGGACATACGGACTCGTTGCTGTTTCAAATGACCCAACATATCCTTCACGCACACGATACTCGGCAATGCCAGACTGCTTATCTTGGGCAGAAAAAATTAACACCGATGCACCTTGCACAATATCCGAATGGTTGAGAATGGTGGGAGTAAATATTTCTGGTGGAATATCATCTTGTGGTGCTATGGATTCAGCGACTCCAGAAGGTTCTCTAGACTCCTGAATATGAAATAACAATGGCGAAGCATGCACAACAGCAGGCGTTCCAAGTCCATCATTGTGGTATGCGGTAAAGACGGGGGTCGTCAAAGAAAATTCACCAGGCGCGAGTGCCTTAAATCGAAGCGTCAACACAAATTGTTTTGGCTGTGTCATACCACCCGGAGTAATGCCAGAAAATCGAATTTTTCCAGAGCCAATCTGCCGGGGCGTATCAATCCAAAATACAATACCCGACCCGCCATATACCATTTCGGTTAGATCAACAAGTCTTTCATCGAATATCACTTCTGATTCTATCGTATTAATTGGTTCGTTATGCACATCCAAAAACAACGTCGCTTCCACCACATCCCCCACAGACACCAACTGCTTCGGACTTTCCCAAAACGCATCTGCAGCACCAAAAACAATGGCAGGAAAAAAGCCAAGAAGAAAAAATAAGAGAGAAAAAATATGTTTCATTTTGATGTTGTACATAATAATTCAATAAAAAACTACCCCGTCCAATAAAACGCCATCATACTAAAATCAACCAACGTAATTTTTCCATCGCGATTTAAATCAACAGAGGTTGGAGGATTAGGACGGTTATACCAATATGCCAGAATAGAAAAATCAATAATATTCACCGAGCCGTCACCACTAATATCACCCGGACTCAAGTTTCCACTTGGATTAAGCGGCTTTTCTTTGCCTACCAAAAAACGAAGTTGCCGACTAAATGAACTCGCATCTGCCCCGGAAATTGATTTTGCTTTGGTATGATGTTCTCCTAATTCCAAAAGAGCTGTATCAAAATTATATAAATACACTCCTTTTTCGTCGGTGGTTGTTTTTAATAAAAATTCTTGTGCTGAATTGACGCTAATGGTAATTTCTGACTTGGGAGTACTTTGACCAAATATCTGTAGCGTGTCTCCCCATTTGAACGCCGTACTGTTGAGTGAAATAGTAGGTGCCAAAAAAATACCGCCAATTTTTGTGGTAGCACCAGACGTGATATAGACAGAAAAACTAAACAAGTCTGATCGTATTTTTTTTGCATCTTCCGCGTAGAGTGAAAATGTATAATTACCAGTAGTGAGTCCGTTAAGAGAAATATCAAACCGACTATCTGGCCCAGCAATGGTGGAGATAACTTGTTTTCCATCTTGTAATACCACGACACGACTCAATGGGTATGCTCGCCCAGTCAATATCACATACGTATTAGAAACAGGCGAATTGGGAGCACCACCACCTCCGCCGCCACCACCTCCGCCTCCCACAGGATTATTAGTACATGCAGTAGTGTTAAACGTACAGGCAGCCGTGCAAGACAGGTTTCCACCAGTAAACCCACGAGATACGCACGTCGCACCACCTAACAAAGCCCCATCACATTGCTCTCCATTTAAAATAACCCCATCCCCGCATCCGGGAACCGTTGCCGTCACATCAACAGTCAATGCCGATACAAAAAGAGGATAAATAAAAAAAACACTCGATATAAAAAACACTCCTCGTGTGAGACGATTTATTTTTTTCTTTTTGGTTTGGCCACTGGTGGTTGGGCCATTGTTGCTTTTGCAATAATCCATGTGTTATATTTTTTAATTCCAATTTTTGCAAAAAATCCAACGGTTGAAATAATGACAAGAAGTATCAGAAGTAGTTGCCAAGGGAAAATAAAAAAGTGAAACGACTCTTCTTCCACCGTATTTGTTTCACCCCACACCACATGAAGATTCGCTGTGTACCAGCCCACATGAAATTCTTTCCATTGATGTTTTACCGAAGAAATGAATCCTGTTTCTTTTGCTAATGCAGAATCATCACCCCAGACACTCTCAAATTTACGAATACTGCCCGGTAACACACTCCCTTCATTTTTGTTTGCAGATAACGTTTCAGATGTCAACCGAATGGTATTTTTAATTGTCACGTCACCGAGTGGAACAATGCGATCTCCCCCATCATTATTCATACGATAGGTAAAATGAATGGGAAGGCTGGTAAATGCTCGTTGCTGTTCTTTTGTACCAAAATCAAGAATACCAGCATCTTCTTCTACATTTCCAGACACTCGGAGCAGGATGAGTACACCTATTTTTCCACCAATAGACACTTCTCCCCCAACACCCGTCTGTTCGGGAGCACTACTTCCCCAAAAAAGAGCCGAAAAATAGCCACCTGGTTCAGTCCCCTCTGGAATGGTAATCGTAAAAGGAATTTTTTCTCTTTGAGACGGAAATAATGTAATGCTTTCTGATGTCTGCATCCAGGTGGCTAACCCATCTTTTGCCCCAATAAAATGGGGACTTCCAGAATCTCCTGCAGGCTCAAAATTTTCAAAAGAAGAATAAAATACTTTTGTATCTGCCTGTTCGTTAAATACTTCAATGTCGCCATATACCGTTGTTCCAGGGTCTCCCGTAATTTCTAATTTTGCAGGAGAAACTGTTAACGCAAACGCAGTGCTTGTACTCACAAACACTGCGAAAAATGAAACGATGAGACTTATTACCCCAACATGCAATCTACTCATACATCAAAATCATTCTCTCTGTAAAAATTTAGAAGTTTGCTGTTGCCGTATACGTCATAGTAGCCGTATATGCACCTGCTTCGGTATTTGCAGTAATGTTAGCAAGGTAAATGACAGAATAGGTCGTGTTTGCAGAGGCAGTTCCAGAAGAAGCAACTTGATCTGGAAAGGCAGCAGAATCAAAAGCATAGCCAGCATCAGCATATGGAGCAGTAACAGCCCCACTACCACCGGCTTCATCAATTCGCAAACCAAACTGTTCGGTACCATCGTCTGATGCTGTATTTGCAGCACCAATTGCATCAATAGTATTACCTCCACTTGTCAGGGTAGCCCCATTCAATGTCATTGTATACCCATTGGCAGCATTTGTACCAACAACGAGGGTATGTGCGACAGTCGCATCATCAGCACCACTCAAATCCCCTGTTGCAAATCGATCGTTTGATGAGGAAAGTGTGCCGAATCCAATAGTATTGTCAGAAATACTAAAGGTAAAAGACTGTGAAACAGTCGCACTCACAGATACTTGGTCATTGTCTAAAATGTTTACGGTAATAGTACCCGTGTCGCCAAAATCTCCCGCCACTGTTACCGAATATGAATCGGCAACAGAGGGGTTAACAGTGCTTGCACTCGTATAACTAATAACAGCTTTACTTCCGCCAGCAAGAGCAGCAGCCCCGACACCGTCTGTTGGAGCAGTCAATGTAAGCACGCGATCTTCAACACCCGAAAACGCAGCACCCCAAGCAACCCCTGTGGCGTTTGCGGCAAGTGTTTCGGTATTATCTTCTCCAGCTGCTCCTCCATGCGTAAAGGTAAGTGTATTTATGTTTTTTCCAGTAAAATCAAAATCTGCCGGAAAAGTAATTACAATAGTATCAGTATTGTCTGAAGCACCGGTGGGGGTGGTAAAACGAATCACATGGCTTGACGCTTCATTTATTTTTGAAGAAGACATGGTGTTAGACATGAGTGTTAATGCAGCAGCATTCACACTTTGAAACGGCGACAGAAGGAGACTTACCAAACTCACACTGAGCGATATATGAACAAACAATTTCCCCCTTTTTACAGGCGCACTATTCATACGAATAATTTTTAGGTGAATAAATAATGAAATAATATGGCGAGTATATCACAGTTTAAAAAAGTACACAATTTTGTTTCCTAAAATGTTGCCGTCACCGTATATGTCAATACAGCACTGTAGTCTCCTGCTTCAGTATCTGCGGCAATATTTCCAATATAACGAACACCATACTCACTTGTGGAACCATCACCATCACCAGTAGCAACAACATCAGGAAAATGTAACGTATCAAACGCCCACATAGCACCATTGTAGGGTGCAATTGCTGTACCCGTACCAGAATTTTTGATAAGGCGAATACCAAACTGTTCCGTACCTGGGGCTGATTCTACCGCCACATCACCAATTGCCGTAATCGTGGTATCGCCACAACTAGCACAGGTAAGTGTTGTCCCCTGCACGGTAATCGTATAGCCACTCGACGCATTGGTTGCGGCCGAAATAGTATGGGCATCAACCACATCCAAATTTGTTCCACTTCCAGAACCGGTTGCGTACCGCCCTTCACCAGAAGAAATAGTTCCAAAACCAATGGTATTATCCGAAAGAGAAAAGGTAAGTGTTTGCGCTCCCCCACCACCATCATCAAATACCGTCATCTCAGGGATGACACTGTAGGTATCAATGACATCCCCACCACTTTCAACGACCCGAAAACAGTATGTTGTTCCACCCGGCGCTCCATTATCAATGAGTGAAAAATCCCATTTTCCATCTTGTCCTGACGGAATCACGGCAACCGAGTTTGTAAAGTTATTTGCTTCTTCATAATCTTGATTCACAATCGTATGCCCGCCATGGGTAGGGTCATTCGCATTGGCAACAAGACTGTCTCCATCAGAAGGAGTATTTGCTGTACTAAAGGCAATATCAGTGACTCCTGTTACATCAGCATAGGTTTCACCGGCAAAGGCCGTATCACACGTCCCACTTTTCTCAGCAAATTGCAGTTTTAAATTTTCTCCATTCAATGGTGTTTGCCCAACATTATGCAATAATATACGCAAACGAAATGCATCGCCAGAATTTTCGAGCGTCGCTGCAGTGTCTTGGGCTTCAAGTGGCGCACCAACGTCAGCAGAATTAGCATTGGCAAACCAGCGGTAAGCAGAGAGATCCCAACTCCAGATATCAGCAATCGTATTTCCCATAAGATCGTTCAAATCATCATTATGCCAAACACCATAGAGTCTATCCGTACTCAAATAATTTCCACGAAGTGCCTTGTGGTCGTCTGGTACAGCAGGACTCAAACTACTGGATTCACTTCCCCAAGACGTTCCACCATCCGTAGATTTTTTGTAATATACCTGCATATTCGTGGCCAAGGTTCCACGCAAATACGCCACATAAATATCCCCATCATTCTCATCGATAAATGGCACGGGCATCATTACGGTAGCAGAATTGGTGATGATATCTGTTTTTTGCGTCCAGGTGCGTGTACTGTCACTATAACTCCAAAACGCTAGATCATTGGTGGTATTGTTTATATTATTCGCAAACGTAAGGTAGACATTACCTGTCGATTTTTTTGTACTCGCAGAAAACCACTGATCATAGGTCGTGTTTTCCACAAGGGTACCGATGTTCGTCCACCCCACATCCCAGGTGTCGGTGACCTCATCATACACCCGAGAATAGATAGTATTGCCAGCCGTATCGACCCAAATAAGCATGACGTCATTATCGGTAAGCAAGGGCACAAGTTGCATCTGATCCAACGCGACACTACTCCAACTACCTGGAGTGATAGTTGTCCAGACAGCTCCTGCACCATCGGTAGATTTTGCCACCCCACCTCCGGCTGTTGTCGTAAAATTTCCATAAATAAATAACGCTCCCCCAGCACCCTTCGTGATACTTGGCGACCCATCGATAGACTCACTCACCGTTGCTCCCAAAATGGCAGCCACGACACTTCCTTTGAGTGTATCGGCTGCCGTATCCAAAAATGTATAATAAATATCATCAGTTCCATCGTCTGAGGCAACAATATGAATTTTTGTCCCAGTGGTGTCTCCTGGTGTCCATTGGTCGTACCATACTGAAACGGTTGTCCATCCCGCAACAACGGTATCAATCACTACACTGGCGTTACTCCAATTTTTTCCCCCATCCGTTGTTTTTCTATACGCCAAATCCAACGACGCGGCATCAATATAAAATACATAGCCTACTTGATCGGAGATAAACACCACCGAAGGAGAAGGCCCATACTCATCTGTAGCGTCCAACGTAGACTCATCGATCGATACCTCGATTGCATCAAAAATTGATGTAAAAAAAATATCATTATCATCATCGTCATAGTACACAACACCCAAACGAGCAGAGTTCATCAAATTTCCACGCAACCCTTTGTAATCATCCGTAAAACCCTGCAACTGCACGGACTCATCACTCCAACTCACCCCACCATCCGTGGATTTTTTGTAATATACCGCCATATTTGCCTCAACCGTACCGCGCAAATAGGCGACATAAATATCACTATCGGTTTCATCTACCAAGGTAACCGGCATCATAGTGGATGCAGAATTTGTCATAATGTCGGCCCCTTGTGACCAGGTACGCCCCGCATCCGTAAACGACCAAAAGGCAATATCGTTTGCCGCATTATTTGTTTGATTTGCAAAGGCAAGATACACGTCACCTGTTGATTTTTCTATACTCCCAGAAAACCATTGGTCATACGTCGTGCTTTCTGTAAGGGCAGCAATACTTGTCCACGAACCATCCCAAGTGTCCGTCACTTCATCATACACACGAGAATCAATATCATTATTCGTGGTGTCGGCACGAATAGCAATAATATCGTTGTCGGTAAGGAGTGGCAGCAGTTGAATTTGATCTATTGCCACAGCACTCCAACTTGCCGGAGTAATTTCTGTCCACACGGCCCCGGCTCCATCAGTAGACTTGGCCACTTTTCCACCAGCGGTAGTAGTAAAATTCCCTGAGACAAACAACGCACCGCCGGCACCTTTGGTAATACTTGGCGGACCATCCACAGATTCGGTTAAGGTAGTCGATCCAAGTACTGCCGCTACCACACTTCCTTTGAGAGTATCTGTTGCCGTATCCAAAAATGTATAAAAAATATCATCCGCGGCATCGTCGGAAGCGGCAATATGAATTTTGGTGCCCGTCGTGTCGCCAGGTGTCCAGCGATCATACCACACAGCCACAGAGGTCCAGCCCGTTACAACGGTATCAATCACTATACGCGTACCCCACGTTACCCCGCCATTACTGGTTTTACTATAACCCAAATCCTGGGTCGTTGCGTCCACATAAAACATGTATCCTATCTGGTCCGATATAAAGACCACCGAAGGAGATGGACCGTATTCATCCGTACCATCCAAAATGGTGGCGTCGACCAGCATTTCAGCCGCATTGACAGCATCGGGAGTTTTAGGAAAACCAAAAAATTGTGGCCAACCAGAAAAAATCCAACTAGTGAGGATGGTACATACAAGAAAATATTTTCCTATTTTTTTTACGATCTTCATGAATGCAAAACAAACAAAACGCAAACGCGATTAATTCACTATATTTAATTGACACACAACCGAAGAATCCACGTCACCCTTTTTGGTATACATAATAGGAATGGTAAAATTTCCTTTTTGAGAGCCGTATTGATTCACAATCTGCATAGCAACAACACTGTCCGTATTTTCTAATTGATACGTGTACAGTCCATTTGCTTGAAATGTTATATCAATTCCGCTTGGTAAACTACCAATTTCAAGCTCACTTACCCCACGCCCTGCCGGTGTGACGGCTAATTGTACCTGTGACACTGCTTGATTGGTAATATCGACATGAAAATTTTCTGCAACACATCGATGCGTGGCTTGTGTATCGATTACAATATTTTTGTCAAAGTTTCTGAAAGAAAGTACGGGCAATTCAATCGGCACACTATTTGGGTCTGGTTGATTTTCTTCAACAAATTCTTCTTCAACAAGAGCCAATTCCTCTTCGGTTATTTCTTCAAGTGGTTGCTCTAACAGCAAATTTTCTTCTGTTTCAGAAAGGGTATAGTGTATATCAAGCCACATGGCGTCTACATACACGGTTGGTGCACTATCAAACGAAGGTATTGGGTGTAATGCAATTTGTACTTTTTCTACATCAGAAACCATGCCAAATAATTCTATTGGTAATTCAAAATGAACGGTATTGTTTATTTCACCAGTATACCCAAGCGATCGCCACTCTTGCCCATCAACGGTATATAATACCTCAAAAGCCATTGTGGCATTTTCGGCATGCACAGTAGGAAAGAATGTCTCACGCAAAAAAGAAATTTCTTCTGATGTGCTATTTTCAACGGGTGAACTTTCTTCTACAACAGGAGTTACTACGGGAACGTCAACAACATTTTCTTGCACAACCACAGGTTCCTCGACCGGCTCTTCTCCAATGGGTTCTTCTGTACTACTCTCTTCCACCACCGCGTCAACGACAGGTTCTTCCACAGGCTCACTCGTTTCTTCGGGAACCGATGGTTCAATCACGGGTTCTTCTGTTTCAATAAGTGGTATTTCGGTCTCTTGTTGACTCTGTTCAACGGGCATATCTGCATACCAAGAAAACGTCAATACTACTTGACGATGCACTGCGTCTAAAGGAATGTCTCCTTTAAAATCTCCACAAAATAATTGCGAAAGAGAATCAGAAAGAACAGCAGAATTATTTTCGGTGTACGTATATTGACCATTGAGGTATGCATCAGATGGGCCACTTGCTTCCTGTGGGTTTTTCCAGCCACCCAAGCAGGTACGCGGATAAAAAGAAGCCGTTTGTGCGCCAACATGGTTGCTACTTGGAAAAAATAATATAATAAAAAGAAGAGAGGCAATTATGCCTGCCCCCATTTTCCAAAAAAGATTTTTATTCACCCGAATCATACGCCCTGTAGAGAAGAATTTTTTTGTGAATACGCATAGTATACACAAAAAATAAATTCCCTGCAATAAAAAAGAAGAGACATGATTGAACATATCTCCTCTTTTGTGGTCCTCCTTTGTAACATAACGTCCTTCTCTAGCATTCATCAACAATCGATATGTAGTGCGTCCTTCAGCGGTCCGCTGACGAGAGACACGTGGGTCATATCGTGAGATGTGGGGGCGTTCGCCTCCTCTATGCCAGATTCTTTGTGTGAAAGAACGTTACATACTTCTTGTATACCCTATATATATACATTTGTCAATCGGGTAAACAAAAAAGACAGAGTACCCTATCGAGTAATACTCTGCCTTTTTTGATCCTCCTTTTCTCCTTTGGTAGTAGTTATTGGCGCCGATGATAGGTGGTGCGATTCTCTGACTGTCGCAGTGCAAGAATATTTCGAAGCATTTTCATGTACTGTGCATTTCCGCCAGCAGCAATCAATGCTTCTAACACTCCATTACAGCAGTGCGTCGAGATGCGTTCCCGCTCATCAAAACATTCTTGGCAGGTACACCCTGCCTTGAGAGGACGTTCGGTCATATGAATAGTAATCTACCCCTTTTTACCAAACAGTGGACCGCGAGGCCAAACTCCTTCGATACGAGTACGTTCTGATGCTTTCGCAGCCTCTGCAGTGCGACGAGCTTCTTGTTCTTTGAGCTCCGCAATTCGCCCACGAACAGCCGCCAAATAGGCGGAGATATTTCGAGGGTTTTTGAGCTCGTACTCCAACACGCCGACACAGCCGTCTTGGAGTGGCAATGTGTCGATCGTGTCACAGCTTCCACACGTACATCCAGGATATACTGCCATATATGCCTCCCTCTGTGTGTATGAACAGATTTCATTTTTGATATCATACAAAAAAATTTTTGTCAATATAAAAAAAGCGTTTCTTGTATGAAACGCTTTTCTTTATTGAACTACTGTTATTTATGCTGCCAATGCTGCATCAATTTTTGGCACATCAAAGCCCACAATAATAGTACCGTTAATGTCGAGTACTGGCACACCCATTTGCCCTGATTTTTCAATCATTTCTTCGGCACGAGCATCGTCTTCGGCAACATTCACATCGTCAAATGCAATACCTTTTTCTTGTAAATAGTCTTTTGCTTTGTGACAAAATGGACAGGTTGGAGTGGAATACACAGTAACTGACATAGAAAAAATGTAAAATAATACAAAACTCTTCGTGTCTATTTAATTATCGATTACTTCATATCGATCAGGTCCGTTGACATAGCCAAATATCCTTCCCTTTACCAATACTTCTCTTTGATCAGCAATAACAAATCTACTCGGTGACGCCGCCTCTTCTGAGGTTAAAGGTTTTATATTCCGTTGGCGATATATTTGAATATCACGAGAAGGAAGACCAATTTCAACATCCATATCTTCATCGAGCACGATAGACCCACCGTTTACAGATACTTCTGTTCCTCTTGGAAGAGTATATTTTCCCCCGAAACGAGGAAAATTACGGAGTTCTAGTCGAGTTTCTTTTTTGGGTGTGGAGTCTACGACAGGAGAAACAACGTGTTCCATTGGAGAGCCTGTTTCAAGATTCATAAGACAACGAATTAATTCACTTTCTTAAAACTAATTTTCAAAATCGGTTCGTAATTATTTTGGTATTTATCGGTAACGGCAACACTTTGCCCCTGCATAAGTTGTGTTGAGGCAATGTCGTTCAAGAGTTCTTGGTCACTCGCAATATCAATTTTCAAGTCTTCCATTTTGGTAAATTCGCCAGAAAAATCTTGTTTCACGGTTGTTTCAATTTGTTTCTTTTTTTCTCGTAATGTTTTTAACTCTTCGGTTAATTCAACAAACGATTGCACATTTTCAAGCGCTTCTTTGTAGGCACTTCGAATATCTTTTAATTTCTTTTTTGATTCTTCTAAACGAGTAAATACTGATTGAATATCTTGCATAATGGTATATGTGTCAGGGATGTATTATAGTGCTGCTTGTTGGTCGGCAAAAAACCGATCCATTCTTTGTTCTATTCGCTGCTGCGATGCTTCTACACTTGTCATGGATTCTTGCAAGGTGGAAAGCAATTGCATATTCATGTACCACTGCCACAACCAAAACAAAGTAAATAGAATAATACTGACAAACACACAGAGCATCACCCCGGCTTTATGCCGATGTGCTTTTGGTGAGGGGCCATACGACTCGGGTGTTGGTTTTGGAAATGGTGACAGGGATTCCATATACGAACTAGTATACTAAAATGATGGAAAATAGTAAATATGATGTATGTTCGCACATATTTACATTCATCCTCTCGATCAGATACAATACACCCATATGAATTTTTTAACAGATACAAAACATAGGCACACACTGATTACGATTCTTGGGGCGATTCTCCTTCAATATGTATTTCTTTTTGAGGCGCATACTTTTTTTCAAAGCATGCTGTTTGCGCTGTGTTTTTGTATTGGTATTGGCATACTTGGCTTTCGATATGGAGCATGGATATACGGAAAGCAAGGCCGGTCTTCACAAGTATTTTTTGGAACCATACTGCTTGTTTCAGGTATCACCAGTATTCTCGCTGTCGTCTACTGGTTTTTTCAAATAAATACGCAAATTATATCAATTGTGGTTGCACTGTTTTCTCTTACGGCACTGTTTCTCCCGTATACACAACACAAAAGAGAAAAAATTTCTTTTCACATAAATAAACTGAGTGTCATGGCGCTTGGTATTTTTGGGCTGCAACTACTGTTACTCTATAAAGTATGTTCCAAACGACTCGGCGACACCATTATTTCTCCGTGGACATTTGTTGGCCCACTCTTTTTTATTACTTTTTTTGTGATGATCGCCGGACTCTTTTGGCTATTGCAACAAAAAAAATTGGATAAAAAAATTGGTATCATGCTCATTGTTGGACAATATGTGCTTATGCTTTCGGTAGCACTTATTATGTACAAGCATGGGTTTGGCTTTGATCCATTTATTCACCAAGCAACCGAAGAATGGATTTTGCAAAATGGATTTATTACACCCAAAGTCCCCTATTATATTGGGCAATACATGCTGGTAATTTTTTTGTCGCTCGGCGGCACTATTCCTACACTCTCTATTGATCAAGCACTTGTGCCTCTCCTTGCTGGGATTCTTATTCCCCTCTGGTGTTTTTTTACATTTCAAAAAAAACTGTCACTGTTTGCGCTTGCCCTACTGCCGCTGTTGCCACTTTCTTTTTTTATTGTGACAACGCCAAATAATCTGGCACTTCTTATTTCATTACTTATTGCCTTTTCTATATATACAGAATTTGAAGAAAAAACACCCGTGTTTCATAGATCAAGAATCCTGCCTCTCGTTCTTGTACTTACCGCGGCAAGTATTCATCCGTTCGTTGGTATTCCACTTGGCATTATCTATACGGGGTCAATTGTGTTGCAACACCAAACATATCGGGTGTTGCCATATGTGTATGCACTCATCCTCACCCTCGCGTTGCCTCTGTTGTTTTTTGTGTATCTTGGCGGAGTAGAGACGCTTGCCAATCCACTGCATTCGCTTTGGGTATTTGCATCGTTATTTCAAGCACCGCATTGGTACATGGGAAAAAGCCCGTCACTTGCCTGGGAATTGTTGTATGCGTATAAGCAATGGATTGTGCCGTTGGTGTGTATGGTAAGTATTGCTGGCATGTCTTTGGTACATAAAAAAACACCTCTCTTTGTGCGATTTTCTCTTATCACTGCGGGTGCGTTGTGTGTGTCATCATTGTTAGTTGCAACCGCTATTGTGCCACCCAATATTATTTCGTATGAACGAGGAAATTATGCACATCGATTACTGTTGTTAGCACTTATTTTTTTACTTCCCTTTGTCTACCACGCATATACGCACCTAGCAGCAAAAGCCACAACAAACAAACGCCGCATGCTGATTGCCATCTTCGGTTCTGGCCTCATGCTGGTGTCGTGGTATTTTACGTATCCTACGCGTGACCCAGTTTCCTTATATACCGGCTACAGTGTTCGCGATGCCGATATTGAAGCAATTGAATTTATTCACGAACGAAATAATTTTGAGCCAAACTATATTGTGCTTTCCAATCAAGTGATTGGTGCTGCTGCATTACAAACACTTGGATTCCTCCCCTACCACCGGCTCGCCGATGGCAGTGAACACTACCTGTACTCCATTCCAACAGGTGGCATATTGTATGAGTACTTTAGAAAAATGATTTATGAATACCCAAAACGAGAATGGATGGAACAAGCGATGGATGTGGCTGGGGTAGACACAGCCTATTTTATTCATACCAATTATTGGGCGCCCGCAGGAATTATTCGTGATGCGGCAAAAAAAGAAGCCGATACCTGGTGGGATATCGGCGAGGGTCGTGTGTGGGTGTATGAATATACGAGAGAAAAACTCAAAAGTGAAAAGTCAAAGCAGTAATTTTTCTATTGACTGAATAATTTGATTCACATTTCCCGGCTCAACCAGAGTCACCTGTTTTTGACCTTCTACAAGTTCCGAAACGCCCCCTGTGTTTGACGCAATAATACTGAGTCCATGCTGTAATGCTTCTTCAATTACTTGCGGACGATTTTCAATACACAGAGAAAGAAACAATACGACATCCGATTCCTCATACATATGCGCTACTTCCGTGCGATTGAGTCGTCCATGAACAAATACATTTTGACATTGTTTCGCCCACGTTTCGACAGATGCTCGTAAGTGTCCATCTCCGACAATATGTAATTCGAGTGAAGAACGATCCGATATTCGCGACCACACAGATTGGAGTATCGCAATTCCTTTCTGTTCGACTAAGGAACCAACAAATAATATCCGTTTCGTCGGCCTTTGTATTTTTTGAGAAGAAATATGTGGCAGTGGGAGGACTGTTTTTTTTGCATGAGTAAAAAATCCTCTTTGCGTATAAAAATTTTCTATAAAATGAGATAAAAATACCACGTTTTTCACGCGTGAAAAAGCACGGTTCATCACCTTCATATACACCTGTTGCACGGGTGTCTCTTTTGTATGGTTCCAAGGCAGAATGCCACTGGGGTCAATAAGCTGCACATCGTGAACAATATGGGTATGATGAACTGAAAGCCGAGAGAGCATACGTGGGACACGAAATGATACGCCCATAAGATTATGCGTGTACACATGCGTGACGTTTTCTTTTATCAGTATTTTTCTTATGATGCGCGCACTCCACCAATTCCATATATCAATACCATGCCAAAAAAGTTTATATACAAATCCGTGCTCGGCAAGATGTCCATAAAAACAAACGTTCGGCGACCAATATCGATACACCAGCACACCATGTGGTTCAGCAGTTTTTTGTATGGTAAAACCGCCATCTCGAAATGGCCTGAGGGTAATAATAACAACACGGTCCCCTTTTTCAAGGAATGTTTTTGTTTGTTCTAATACAAATGTTTCCGCCCCGCCCACGCTATAGGGAGGGTACAGATTGTGAATAAGGCAAACTGTCATAGATAGGTAAAGTATAGAGAAAGTACTTCGCAAGAGCAAGGGGGGAAAATAAAAAAACATCTTATGTAAGATGTATTGAGGAACCTGCTCGAGCGGCATCGTTTTGTAAACGACGCAACTCGAGCAGGTTTCGCCTAGGTCAGTTGGAACGAGACAACGACGCTTGGATGAGGTTTCGCATAGCAGTAATGACAGAATCCACCACGACGAGATCGTTCTTGGTGAGACGACGTCGCCCATTTCCATCGTTATCCACCACAAAATACACAATCTTCCCGTCACAGAGTGTGACGTCCAGTCGGGTATTTTTTTTCCGCTGCCGGTGTCCCTGAAAAAGCACTTGAAAAGACTGCTCCTTTTGGCCTCGTTTCAGAGATTCCATATACGATACGAAACACTTGTTATTCAAGGCGTGGAGAGAAATGAGCACAATGACACCTTTCGCATTGCGCTCCACGTTCATATCCGCTCGGGTCGACCACAGCCGAAACAGACTACCTTGTACCAAAGCCGTCTGCACAATCCCGAAAATTGGATGAACAGAATGAAGCTTCCCAAACAGAAAGAGAATACATTGAAAGAACGTCATCACAGCACTCCTTTTCTGGTCGTTTGCTGCCAGTAGCAACCAATACTATCAGCAAAAATCTTTTTGTCAAGTACAACCTACAACAGCACCCCACAACCTTATATACAGAATCATCCCCACCGAATTGAAACCTTTTCTTTTTTGCGATATTATATGGGAACCCTATTCTCTATTACTCCTCTCAAATGGACCGTGTACCCCCACAAAATATTGATGCAGAAATGTCTTTTTTAGGCTCTATTTTACTTGATAAAGAAGCCATGTTTCGGATTATTGATAAAATAGAATCCGATGAATTTTATGCACACAAACATACACAAATTTTTGAATGCATGATTGAATTGCATAACAAAAGCGAACCCATAGATCTCTTAACATTAAGCAACAAATTATCAACAAAAAATTTACTTGAAACCATTGGTGGATACAGCTATTTGGTAAAATTATCCAACACCGTACCAACAGCCGCACATATTACCGAATACGCCAATATTATTCGACGCAAAGCAACACACAGAAAACTCTTGGCTGCGGCAGAAAAAATTACCCAACTTGGCTACCAAGAAGATGCAGAAAATATAGAAGACGTGCTAGACGAAGCACAGCAACAAATTTATGGGGTGAGCCAAACACATATCACGAGTACCTTTACCCCTATTCAAAACGTCCTCCACGAAGCCTTTGACCGTATTGACGATCTTCACAGAGAAAAAGGCAAACTTCGTGGTGTGCCAACGGGCTATCGAGATTTAGACAACATGCTTGCTGGGTTTCAAAAATCCGATTTAATTATTCTTGCCGCTCGTCCATCGGTGGGAAAAACGTCATTTTGTTTGGACATGGCACGCCACATGGCAGTACAAGCACGCGTGCCGGTTGGGCTTTTTTCTCTTGAAATGAGTAAAGAACAATTGGTGGATCGGTTGCTCTGTGCACAAGCAGGAGTAGACTTATGGAAAATGAGAACGGGTAATTTATCGGACAGGCCAGACAGTGATGATTTTCCTCGCATTGGAAATGCCATGAGTATTTTGTCGGAAGCGCCCATATTTATTGATGATCATCCAAACAATAATGTGATGCAAATTCGAGCCAAAGCACGACGACTCCAGGCAGAGCATGGGCTTGGCATGATCATTATTGACTACTTGCAGCTCATGGATTCACATAAAAAAGGAAATTCTGATAATCGGGTACAAGAAGTAGCAGAAATGAGTCGTGGACTCAAAGGAATTGCGCGTGAACTCAATATTCCGGTACTCGCTTTGTCGCAGCTTTCTCGTGCGGTAGAGCAAACCAAACCGGCAATTCCAAAGCTCTCGCATTTGCGTGACTCAGGAAGTATTGAGCAAGACGCGGACGTGGTATTGTTTATCTATCGAAAAGCCGCAGATAAAAATTATCGCCTTGAAGACATTCCACCAGACGAACGCAACACCGCAGAAATTCATATAGCCAAACACCGAAACGGACCCACGGGCGTGGTACAATTATATTTTGATGCAACGCGAGCAAGCTTTCAAAATTTAGAACGCCACATTCCAGATGCATCTCGCCCCACTGCCCCTATTGCAGAAAAACCATTTGTTGCTCCTATACCATCCGTACCAACATTTTAATGTATTTTCACTCTTAATCTCAAAACATATATGTTAAATAAACTCAAACAATTCAAAGACCTTCGTGATCAAGCAAAAGAATTGCAAAGTACCTTATCAAAAGAATCCGTTACCGTTGAGGCATTACAAAATAAAATTGTTCTTACCATGGATGGTAATTTAGCCTTAACTGGACTTGCTATTGATGAAGAGCTTTTGTCACCAGCAAAAAAAGAACAACTGCAAGACGGCATTAAAAAAGCCCACGAAGAAGCCTTGAAAAAAATTCAACGCATTATGGCAATGAAGATGAAAGAAATGGGTGGATTGCCAAATATTCCAGGCTTGTCTTAATTGCAGCATGTCATCCGTAGATCTGAATTATCCGAATATCTGAATATACAGTATGCCCTACTCCCCCTCGATACAATCGCTCATCCGAGCCTTTTCAAAACTGCCCGGAGTAGGCACACGAACCGCTGAGCGGTTTGTGTTTTTTTTATTAAAATCAGGCAGAAAGCATGTGGCAGAATTAACACAAGCACTCAACGCCGTGATGCAAGAGGTAAAAAGCTGTGACATGTGTTGGGATTTTTCCGATACCACGCCCTGTCGTATTTGTAGCAATACTACGCGAGAGAAAACACGTATTTGTGTGGTATCACAATCTCAAGATGTGCAGGTGTTTGAACATGCGGGTATGTTTCGTGGTCTCTACCACATATTACGAGGCACCCTCAAACCCGAAGAAGAAGACAGTGCAAATAATATAAAAATACACAGCCTGTTAGAACGAGTTCAACATGGCTCTGTGGAAGAAGTAATTTTGGCACTCAACCCCGATATGGATGGAGAAATAACCATGATGTTTTTAGAAAAAGAACTCAAAAAAACAGCACCACACATACGCGTGACACGCTTAGCCAGGGGGCTGCCCATGGGTAGTGACGTGCAATACGCCGATGATGTGACGCTCCAAAATGCATTTACCTATAGAACAGAAAAACCCCGATAAACGGGGTTTTTTTATTGTCATTCCCGTGAAAACGGGAATCCACTCTTCCACATGGATTGTGGTTCCTCCCGACTCGTTCGGGGGGATGACACTATACACTTTTCACCTTCACACCGGTCACTGGTTGTCTATGACCAGCAACACGTTTGTAGCGTACTTTTCGTTTGAATTTCACCACGCGAATTTTGCGTGATCGTTCTTGGCTTTCAACGGTTGCGGCAATACTTACGCCAGCAAGGTATGGAGTACCAATTTGAACACTGGTTCCATCGTCTTTTGCCAAAAGCAATACTTTATCAAATACGACTTCTTTGCCTACTTCGGCATCGAGTTTTTCGATTTTCAGCTCTTCGCCTGTTTGTACTAAATATTGTTTTCCACCAGTTTCAATAACTGCGAACATACGCATTGACAATTAACTATTAACAGTTAACAATTAACTGTTAATTTTTGATTTATGTAAATATTTCAGAAAGTTTAGGGAAACTTTTCCAGATACAGAGGAGTATATGGTAGAATTGGGCTTATGTCAAGGGTATTTTGAACCTTCATCGAATTGGGGTTGACAAAAGTGGTTTTTTGTGGTATAGTGCTTTGTTTTGTGCCCCCAAAAAGGTCTCATTCTAGGCTTTTTTGGGTGTACTAAACCCAATTTTTTTTGGTTTTTTTCTGGGGATTGGTAGCGGGTTTGCTGCCATTACCCCAATCAACCGCTCGGGCAGAAATCCCGGGCAAGCAGAAGAAAGGGGAAACCCATGGCCACCATGGATCCCGCCCTGAAGACCCGTCTCATCACCGCCGGCCTCGAGGAGGAGCACATCGCTGCCCTCGAGAAGGCGGGGTTGACCTCTGAGAAACGGCTTCGCCATCTCAAGGAAGCCGACCTGATCGACATCGGCGTGGGCAAGTTCGTTGCCCGCGACCTGATCGAGGAGCTCAATCCGGCCCAGCCCGCCGCCCCGGCCCCCTGTCGGTTCTGTCGCTTTTCCCCAAAGCACAGAACCGGCCCAATAAAAAAATCCTCATTAATAAATGGGGATTTTTTTTGTTAAAACACACGTACTTTTGATGAACCAATAATACTCTCTATAGATATAAATGAGTGGATCCCCGATCCAGCTCTGTGAATCTGGTCGAGGATGACACTCCCGACAATCATCGGCACTATTCCCTCACCACCCGGAGGGTATCGCCAATTTCAATCCCCTCTTCCGCGGTAAAACCCGCTCTGGTTTCAAGTACTAAATTGGCTTCTGTGCGTGGGTAATACACCCGTAAGTCTTGTTCTGCCACGCCCGGCTCAAGCGGTACATAGGGGGCAATGTCTACTATTGTATCGCCTTTCAGCCAAATAATGTCTATGGGAAACTGCATATCGCGCATCACGATCCCATGCCGGCGTTCGCTGCCAAATAAAAAGAGCATGCCATCAAATTCTTGTAAATCATCACGCTTGCCTAAGCCTCGTTGCCAATGCCAAGGCGTTTTTGCTATAAGCACATGCATATCTGTGTCTCCAACCGCAATATGCGCCTCGGGCCAGTGATACTGCCAAATTTTTAAGCCAATCAAACTGATAAAAAAACACACGACCACAACAATATAGCCCGGCGAAATACCTGCGATAGTTTTTGTTGATGAGAATTGTTTTTTTGAAAAAAGCATAGTGATTTACTATCGTTTTTTATAGTATTATCCGATTTTATCATGTCATCCTGAATTTATTTCAGGATCCCAGCGTATATGTATGAGAGATCCTGAAACAAGTTCAGGATGACATATAGTATACCACAAAAAAACAGCCCTGTGTGAGGCTGAAAAAAGAGGGAGTGAGGGGGGACAAGAAAAAAATTTCTCGCTCCCCCCTCGTTCGTGGGGTGGTTGTTTTAGATCACGTCAACGTCAATCGATCCGTTGACATACTCATTGTTTGCGACGGACCTACTAATCCGTCGAATCGTTTTGGCTGGATTTTCGGCATACTGTTCCAGTCTTTTTGCCCACTTAATGGGGCAAAAACACCAGAGCAACCGCAGACGCCCGAGGACGACCTCGGTGGGGAGGCGTACTGCCACCGCCAACATATCGCCATTTCGAGGCAAGGCGTCTGCCGCGAGGATGGATGGAGGGATCATGAGCGTGAACGCTGTGTATGCAGCGTTCGGATGATCGTCTTGGCGCCAAAACACCAACACCACAACCGTTGAAAGGTCAACTTCCTTTGGGACGACAATGTCCACAAAAAATGGAGATGCTTTTCGGACTTGAGGAGCAACGGGAGTAGGACGTCCTGTTCGAGCCATGGATATTTTTCCTTGTTGACATGGTTGATTGAAAAAAACACCGTACTTGTTTTAATACGGCATTTGAAAGATTTTGTCAAATAAAAAATGTCATTGCGAGGAGTCACATAGGGCGACGCCTGCCTGCCGGCAGGCAGGAAGCAATCTCTCAGAGAGAATATTATATTAAAACCTTCTATGAGAGATTGCTTCGCCCTATCGGGCTCGCAATGACATTTACACTCTTCCTCGCAATCAACGTTCCACCCGCATGCCCACCTCACCATCAAATACCACTCGATCACGTCGTTCTAATTTACGAGATAATACTAATTCGGCCAACACATTTTCAACATGTTCTTGAATCGCACGTCGCATAGGGCGAGCTCCAAATTCTGGATCATAGCCAACATCGGCCAAAAATTGTAATCCTGTTTCGCTTACGACAAATTCTATTCCTCGTTCTTCCATATCTTTTGCCACACGCTTGAGTAAAATACCAGCAATTTGTTTGACATCGTTTTTTTGGAGTGGGGTAAATACCACCACACCATCAAACCGGTTCAAAAATTCTGGTCTGAAATACTCATGTAATTTTTCTCTCAATAATTTTTCTCGAATCTCGGCAATGGGGACATTATTTCGAATACCTTCTTGCAAAAATGATGTGCCCGCGTTTGAGGTGGCAATAATAATGGTATTGGTAAAATCAATCACCGTGCCCACACTATCGGTAAGGCGTCCGTCGTCAAATACTTGTAAAAACAAGTCCAATATTTTTGGATTGGCCTTTTCCATTTCATCGAGTAATACCAATGAAAATGGATTCGTTCGTACGGCTTCGGTGAGTAGCCCTGTTGCCTGCTCACCTGGCTGGCCTAATAAGCGTCCAATACTTGCAGCATCTTGATACTCACTCATGTCAATACGAATCATGCGTTGTTCGCCGCCAAAATATACTTCGGCAATAGTTTTTGCCAATTCTGTTTTTCCGGTTCCCGTAGAACCCAAAAATAAAAAGTTGGCAATGGGTCGCTTGGTAGAGCGAATAGCGGCGCGCGCCCGACGAAGGGCATTTGCCACCACTTGCACGGCTTCGCTTTGCCCTATCACGCGTTTGTGCATTTCTTCTTCTAATCGAAGAAGTTTACTTGATTCATCTTCAGTAAGTGAGGCTACTGGGATGCCTGTTTTTTGGGTAATCACTGCCGCAACATCGTCTCGTGACACTAACACATTTTGACCCTTGGTACTTTTGGTATAACTTGCTGCTTCGGTGAGTAAGTTAATAGCACTTTCAGGGAGTGATTGATCGTGCAAAAAATTATCGGCAAACGTCGCAGCTGCTTCAATAGCATTATATGAAATAAATACGTTTTGTGTATATTCAATACTCCCCACTTTTGCCTCAAGCGTTTGAATGGTTTGATTGAGGTTCATTTCTTCTACATCAATTTTTGATAAGATGCTGCCTAATTGGGTGCGATTGATATGGTGGGCATAGCCATTTTGCGTGGTGGTGGCAAAGACAAACACATTGCCACTACTTAAAAATTCTGCCAGCGTGTCGGAAACATCCAATCCTTCGCCACCAGCAGCACCACCCATAAGGTCGTGGATATTATGAATAAACAAAATAATATTTTTTGCTTTTCGCACTTCATTCATGACATGGATTAATCGCTCTTGTGCGCCTTGCACCGTGGTGCCGGCAAGTAAGGCCGACGTGGATAGTTGCACCAACCGTTTATCTTGGAGTCGTGGTGGCACAGCATCTTGAATCATTTTTTGTGCCAAGCCTTCTATAAGCGTCATTTTACCAACGCCATACTCACCTACCAGCACAATACTTTGTCGTCCACCTTCCACCATACGAAATAATTCTTCCATTTCTTTTTCGCGAGCCACACAGGTGGTAAGTCGTCCATACACCGCAGCAAGTGTGAGGTCTTGACTCAAGCTGTTTAAATACGGTGTTGCCACCGCTGTCATTGCTTTATCAATACCATGCTTGTTGTGCGCTGACGCAGCCTTTCGAAATGCTTGGCGTTGATCGGCTAAGCGCTGTCGAATACGCATCCACTCAATCACGTTGGCAAGTTTTTGTTCATCAATTTCAAGGTCATACAATAATTCTTGTAAGCCTTGGGATTGACGAATAGTGGCGAGTAGCACGTCGGTCACATGCACCATGGTTTGCTCTGCTTCGTATGCATATTCGTATGCATAAAAGATAATTTGCTGCACATCAGACGACAATCTGGGCATGTGTGTGACAGCCTCAGTACCCACAAATTGCTTGGCAATATGTGCTTGTAATACTTTTACCGGAATTCCTAAACGAATAAACACACTTGCGACTTTATCGGACCCAAGCAACGCAAAAAACAAATGCGACATAGTAACTTCTGTGGCATGTACCGCATCTGCTTTTTTGTAGGCTTCTTCTAGTACCGTACGCACCTCCGGCCTATATGCTCGCGCTATATTTCTTTTTTTCTTTGCTGGTAATTTGTGTATATATGGCCAATCCACCAGGTCGTCTATTGTGTGTGTCTCTGCATCTTTTTGTGTGCCATATCCACTGTATTCTGTTTGTTCAGGCGTTTCTCCTACACGCAGTACCCGATACACGGCAAAACACACACATACACAAGCAATCCAAAAAAATGCGACCGAGCCATTCAATGGTGATACCCAAAATGATGCTTCAAATATCCGATCCAATGTATTGCCCCGTTGTAAGGTAAAAAAAATAAATGCAACAAAAAATCCTACCGCAAACAATACTGCCCCCATGAGTTCAAACGCCGCAAGCATACGACGAGATTTGCGAAGTGCAATGTGATAGCGGGTAAGCGGCTCACCAAAATACAGCCATTTGCCTCGTACCATACGGCCCATGCTCATACGTTGACACATCTCACAGGTACGAATGCCTTGATACCCTGTTCCCTGACACGTCGTGCACACCAAGAGCGGCAGTTGTGGTTGCTTTACCAAAAGCATAGAAAATAATTATGCAAATAATGATTGTACCAAAAACATACCAATGCTAATTGGCACCGCCACCCAAAATAAAAACACACCAAGCAGCAACACACTCACAATAACCAAAGCAAACGATCGTCCAATCACATTCACCAATCGCATAAAAAAACTCACCATTCTTCCCTGCCAATCAGTTTGCCCAAACATGGGCACAAAAATATTTTTCAGCCACAGCATTGGTGCTAACCGAAGCGACGCATGTTTTGCTGTACGAAGAAGCGCAATCAACACTTGCTTGGCACCCACAGAATACCACCACACGGGTGCATACAAAATATCGAAAAAAAATTCGAGTACCAATCGTTGAATAAGTAACAATGCCATAGAAAATTCTGATATTCGGATAGTTCAGATTTACAGATGATAAAAGTATAGCATAAAAACAAAAATCTCCCAACGGGAGATTTGAAAAAAAATTATCTTCTTTGAGAATTTACCCGGCGCCTGCCTGCCGGCAGACAGGTAATCCTCAGACGAAGCCGAGAATATAACTATCTTCGAGCAACAGCAGACCCTAACACACTCACATACGTGGGATTTTCGGCAACAACCAAATCTAATTGTTCCACGCGCGCTTGAATGCTTTCTACCGATCGTTGTTTGGCAATTTCTACTTCTAATTTTCTATTTTCTTGTTCTAATTGTTGAATTTCTTTTTGAAACGCATGAATTTCGTATCCTTTGGTAGACACCGTACTGGTTTTCACCACATCTAACACTAACAATACAACAGCAACAATAAGCAATCCTACACGCACACTCGTTTTATTAGTAGAGTGCGCGAGGGCTAATCGTTTTTCTCGAATAGTTTGTGTTTTTGACAGGCTCATATTTTTTGTATCACTCTCAATTTTGCCGATCTTGCGCGAGGATTTTCTATATATTCTTGTTCTCCGCACACAATCGGTTTTTTTGAAATGATAGACAGGCTTTTATTTTCTTGAGATTTAAAATAATGTTTTACTATGCGGTCTTCTAACGAATGAAAAGTAATAACGGCCAATCGCCCACCGATTTTTAGTGCATCAATTGCTTGTGGCAATACCGATTCAATCACACCCAGTTCATCGTTTACTCTCATGCGAAGTGCTTGAAATACTTTTGTGGCAGGGTGTAATCCACCCACCCATGGCACTTCTTTTTCTGTTTTGAATTTTTTTCTATAAAACTCGAGCACACAGGAAACTAAGTCTCCCACCGTTTCAAGCGCTACCTCGTTTCTTTTTGCTACAATAGCAGCAGCAATTCCTTTTGCTTGAGGCTCTTCTCCGTAGGTGGCAAATAATTCTGCTAATTCTGCTTCGGTTGCCGTGTTTACAATTTCGGCTGCCGTACAGCGACTATATAATTGCTTTCCGTCGAGAGAGAGCGGTGGTTCACTTTCTACCGGGTCACACACCAATCGGGTGTTATACCGCATGTCGAGTGGTTCATCTGTTTTCGTAAAACTAAATCCTCTTTTTCTTTCTTCAAATTGTGGGGTCGACCATCCAAAGTCAAACAGTATTGCGTCGACATGTCCAAACTGTGTTTCTTCTAGTACTTTTTGTAATTCCGAAAAATTATCTCGTACCAATGTGACTTGATTGGTATATGCGTATAAAAATTGTTTCGCTCGAAGGAGTGCTTCGGCATCGGCATCAATGCCTAACAATTTTCCTGATTCTCCAATAACACCCAGCATTGCTTCGGCATGGCCAGCGTCGCCTAACGTGCCATCAATGACATGCATGCCCGGTCTGAGCGCAAGTGCAGTCAATACTTCAGACAAGAGCACCGGTATATGTCGCATCATCATACAGTTCAGTTTATATACCAAGTGATCCTAATTGTTCGGCAATGTCATTTCGTGCGGCTTCTGTTTGTTTGGTATAGGCTGTCCAACGAGTGCTATCCCATAACTCGAGGCGGTTGTATAGACCTGCCACAGTTACTTCTTTTGTGAGAAATGCGTAGTGTCGTAAATACTCTGGCAAAATAATGCGGCCTTGTTTATCAAGTTCCACCTCCATAGCACCTGCCAGCATAAGCCGAGCAAATGCACGGGTGTTTGCTTGTGAAAATGGTAAACTGGCTAATTTTTCAGCAAGTTTTGCCCATTCTGTTTTGGTATACACAAACAAACAATCATCGAGTCCGCGAGTAACAACGGCACCTTTCGTGAGAAGAGAACGAAACTTTTTTGGCACGGATAACCGTCCCTTTTCGTCTAGGTTGTGGCTGTATTCGCCAATAAACATATTCTTTTCAGACAAAAGACTAACGTGACACATTCTTCATAAAATAGACAAGCACGGCATTGTATGAAGTATTTTTGTATCGGTGAGGCTTTGACTCAAAAGATACTTTTCCCACTTTTCCCCACATACACCCATTTTATACCACTTCTATTTTGTTTACAAGGGTTTTTATGGGTTTTTATCCACATCTCTTCTATTTTAAAAAAACAAACCGTATTATTGACAAAATGGCATTTTTCACTTAGTTTACACTTGCTGAATATTCAGCCAAATGCCACAGAAGAAAGTGAGAGACATTCTCATGGAACGAATCAAACTTTTGGCAAAATACATCATCCTCATGCGGCACGCAAAGCCGGACGATGATTTTATACAAGGCATCAGCGATGGCCCAGCGATCACCCCGGAGGGACGCGAGAAAGCAATCTCGACGGCTCGGCGCATGCCCGTTGACCCTCAGGGCACGCTGCACATTCTCACCTCATACCCGGCTCGTGGACAAGAGACGGGTGCAGCCATTGAAACGGAGCTGACGACACGAACCAAGACGCGCCGTTCGGCTTCTCGTCGGCTGTTAGAAGCCGGAGCCGAACACGCAGATATGCTCAACTATCTGCCCACCATGGACTACACCACGGTGGTGCTCGTCACGCACGAACCGTGGCGAGACTTCCTCCTTGAGGTGGCCGAAGCGTGGGCGGGGCGCCGACCGTCTCCTACTGCAATGGATGGCATTCGCTTTGACTATGCAGATGCCATCGTCTTCAACTGCTCCACCGGCGTGATCAGCCAAGTGTGAGTCCAACACATGGATTGCCAGTGTATTCCAATTCTGGATGCACTGGCTTCCTCAATCTCACTTTTTAACATAATACAAAAAAACGCACCCGAGGGGTGCGTTTTCTTTTTTAAAAAATTATTTCACATCTCGCATTATTTTTTTTGACACACTGGCAACAACTCGCCGAGGCAATAATCTGGTCAAAAAAATCATTACTTTATTTTTTCCTCCAGTCACCACAAATAATTTTTTTGCAAATAATGCAGCAAGTCCAATTGCCGCCACATCTTTTGCCAGCATACGAGAACCTGACCGAAAGACCCCAGTAGAGGGACTCCCAATCCCCGCTTGATTAAAAAATTCTGTTTCAGTTGCACCCGGGCAGAGTGTGGTAACCGAAACCCCAGTACCTTCCAATTCTTTTGCCAAGCTTTCGGAAAAAGAAAGCACATAAGCTTTACTTGCGCCATAGACCGCCATGTACGGAAGGGGTAAAAATGCTGCGGTAGATGCAACGTTTAATATATAGCCATGTTTTTTTTCTTTCATGTGCGCCCCAAAAAAATAACACAAATCCGTCAGTGTGGTCATGTTGAGTTGTATCATGCTATGCACTTTTGAGAGGTCTGCATTGGTATACTCTCCTTGCATGCCAAAACCGGCATTATTTACCAGTACATCAATCACTATATTCGCCTGTTGTATTCGTCGAAATACTTGTTCGCCAGCGTTGGCAAGTGATAAATCACAGGCAAAAAAATACACAGTAATCCCATATGTTTTTTGCAAGTCTCCTTGTATGCGTTGGAGTGTCTCTCTATTTCTACTTACCAAATACAAATTATACCCTTGTTTTGCCAACAGGTGTGCTATTTCATATCCAATTCCCGATGTCGCTCCGGTGATGAGCGCGGTTTTGTTTTTGTTCATAGGGTGTAATGTCATCCCCGTCCCGACTCGATCGGGATAAACTCCAGTGGGGATCCACTTGATAAATCAAACCAATCTTTATTATTTTCCTCTATTAATCTAATTTTCCAATCTCTATTCCACTTTTTTAATTGCTTTTCTCTTTTGATTGCTTCTCGAATGTCTGTATATATTTCGTAATAGACGAGTCGATGAATTTGATACCGTTTACTAAAACTATCGTCATGAATATCGTGTTTATGTTCTAATACTCTTCGGTCTAAATTATTTGTGA
>JAGOTR010000033.1 GCA_018061685.1 Candidatus Magasanikiibacteriota bacterium | reverse complement strand
CGGTCTTCCACCATATTCACCACAAACACACAGCGATATTCCAAGCCTTTGGATGCATGAATGGTGAGCAAATTCACAGCATCACGCATGTCACTTGGTTGATACAATTTGCCATCATCTCCTGCTTCTGAAATATGTCCGTAGTACTCCACAATATCAGCAACATGGGTATCGGGTTGCGTGGTTTCGTAGTTTGATACAAAATCAAAAAATTGCTTCAGGTATTGAATTTGTTTAAGAATTTCTTCATTTCCCCCACCTTCGCTGATTGTCAAATAGTGTAAGTAGCCACTCTCTTCTAAAAATTGGTAGAGCACTGTCGTGGGTTTTTCACTCCGTGCTCGCTGCATTGCAGCATGAAGGTACTGAAGCAGTTGTTGATATTTTTTTTGTCCTTCTTCTGAAACATGAAAGGATCCCGAACGAGACAGTGCATCGTAATAGCTAATACTTTTTTTCTTTGCGCCAAAAATAAGTTGTTGTATGTCCGCGTCAGAGATGGAAACGCTTGGAATATGAAGTAATCGAAAGAGCGCTGCATTATGATGCACGTCACTTATTGAAATAAAAAAATTAATGCAATCCAACACAATAGATTGACGAAACAATCCACTCGACGCCATGTATTCGTAGGGAATACCAGCAGCCTCAAGACCATGCATAAATGGAGCGGCCGCACTATTTGCTCGAAAAAGTATGGCAATATCATGCCATGCAATATCGGTGTCTTGTTTGAGTTGCCGTATCGTCTCTATCACTTGTTTTACTTCTTCTTCCATTGTCGCTGCATGCAGGTGGTGGACTTGGCCAGTGTATGACGCGCCCGCAGCAATAAGTTTTTTATTAATATGTAATTTTTCTTCCAACCGATCGGGATTATTATTCTGAATCGATTGATACGAAATATCTAAAATCTTTTGGCCAGAACGATAATTTTCTTGGAGTACAATTTGTTTTGCCGTCGGGTAATCTTCTTGAAAGCGTAAAATGTTTGACACGCTCGCCCCACGAAACGCATAAATACTTTGGTCATCGTCCCCTACCACGGTAAGTTGAGACACTTCAGACAACAGATGCACCAAATGATACTGTGCCCAATTAACATCTTGAAATTCATCCACCAAAATATATTTGTACCTCTGTTGAATCTGTTTTTTTATTTGTGGGCGTTCTTCTAACAATCGTACACTATAAACGAGCAAGTCCCCAAAATCCATGGCACCCGTATCGAGCAAAAGTTGATTATATCTATGATATGCATTGGCAAGTTCTGTGAGGCGCGAGGCATCTGCTTGCTCCGCACTATCTTTGTTTAACGCAACCTCTTGTGCATAAGCAAGATACTGCTCGGGGGTAATTAATTCGTCTTTGCATTTTGAAAAATGACTGAGTAATTCATGGATGTGTCGATTCGGGTTGCCTAATGGTCGATAATATGACAAATCAAACGTACTCAAATGTTTTCGTACCAATAGCCATGCGTCAATTTCAGTTAAGAGCGTTGGTTGATTGGACACACCAATATCCAGGCCATATGTTTCAATGAGTTTTTGGCAAAATGCATGAAAAGTAGAAATAGATATATCAACATAGCCAGTATCAAGAAGCATGTCCACCCGTTCTTGCATTTCTTGTGCAGCTTTTTCGGTAAAGGTAAGTGCCAAAATTTCTTCGGGCTTGGCAAGGCCAGACGAAATAATATGATGTATTTTTTCTGTAATCACGGTAGTCTTTCCAGTCCCTGCCCCGGCTACAATCAAAAGAGGCCCATCGACATAGGCGACGGCTTCTTGTTGGGCTTGGTTCATTGCTTTTTTAGACATAGTAATAACAATTAACAGTTAACAATTAACTTTTAACTGTTAATTGTTAATAGTGTAACAGAGGTATCTGCTAAAAACAAGAAAAGCACCTAAGTAATTGTAGGTGCTTTTTTGTCTGAAAAAATCATTTTTATTTCAATTGAATAAGCTGCTCAGGAATCACTTTGACGGTAAAGCACTGTTCACCAGCCTCGTGATCAAAAAAATTGGTCACGGCGTATGGTGCGATGCTATATCCTTGACGCAAACGTTCTTCATGTTCCTCTGAAGCCAAGTGAAATGTGCCACACAATTCAAAAGAAAGTGTATCTATTTTTTTATAGGTAAACGGTTCTTTTGTTTCAGGGTCTACGGCCATCCCCGAATTTGGGTCGCCATAATACCCCATATTTTGTTCTTTATACAACAGCTCTACTTCTTCCAAAGATTCTGGAAGTGATTTTTTTTCTGTATAGTAATTTTCTATATTCCAAGATAATTGCTGTAATCGTTCTGATTTCGTTTGGTCTATGTGACGTAATCGGGCGGTACGAGGAGAGCCTGATGTCATAATGCCAAGCACCACAACACCAACAACCAATAACACAACAATTGCCCCAAGAATTTTTATTTTATTTGGCATATTGTTTTAAGTGATATGAATAATACCCCACAATTCCACCCGCTACGACGAGGAGTGACGCAAATTTTAATATAAATCGCACGGTTAATTCGCCACCAAACAAGGCGTTGAGTGTCACGACACATGCAACTAAAATGGTTAAAATGGCAATAAACAAGGTTAAATAAATGAGCCATTTTCTTGATTTCATTTCACGGGCTTCTTTATTTTCGGTATATACTTTTTGTAAATACAGAATAGTTCCCATATACGTTGGGAACATAACAATTAAAAGAGACAACGGAACTCTCATGGTTTGGCGGAGCGACGTATAATACGTGTCGGTAACATCGGGGATGTAAAAATTAATCAGCGTAAAACTAAGCCAAATAAACGCAATCGCCGTCAAATACAATGTGACGGTAGAAAGCAAATGTACGAAAACAAGTTTCGGCGTGTCGTGGTGTTGACTCATATGCGTTAACAGTTAACAATTAACAGGTAACAATTAACTCATTATATTTCAAATAGTTAACTGTTAATTGTTAAGAGTTAAGAGTTAAGAGTTAATTATTATAAGTAACCCCCAGCCTGGTGAGACCACAATTTAGCGTATAATCCTGACTTTTTCTTCAAAAGTTGTCTATGCATTCCCTCTTGAATGATTATACCATTATTTAATACAATAATGCGATCCATATTCATAATGGTGGATAACCTATGTGCTATGGTCAAAACGGTTTTTCCCTTCATTACATGGTTCAGTGCATCTTGAATAAGCGCTTCAGATTCAGAATCCAAGCTGGACGTGGCTTCGTCTAATATAAGAATAGGGGCATTCCGAAGGATTGCACGAGCAATGGCCACGCGTTGGCGTTCTCCACCCGAAAGTTTTACCCCACGCTCACCCACAAAGGTATTGTATTGTTCTGGAAACGTTTGAATAAACTCATGACAATGTGCCTGCCTTGCCGCTTCAAATACTTCTTCGTCGGTCGCATCGGGCTTGCCATATCGAATATTTTCCATAAGCGTTCTATGAAATAATACCGGGTCTTGTGGCACTAAACTAATAGCATGATGCAAACTTTCTTGTGTCACAGCATCAATACGTTGCCCATCAATACGAATACGTCCACCCGAAACATCGTGAATACGCAAGAGCATTTTCACAATAGACGATTTACCACCACCACTTGGACCAACTAACGCAACTCGTTCGCCAGGCGCAATACGAAGAGAAAATTGTGTAAACAGTGGTCGTGTTTTGTGATAATAAAATGATACTTTTTCAAAACAAACTTCTCCTTTTTTGACGATCAATTCTTTTGCATTCTTTTTATCGACTACTTCAAGCGGCGTTTCAAAAATTTCAGTCATTTCTTCGGCATTCGCAATATTTTCATATATCCGACGAATCAATTTCCCAAATGACCAAAATCGGCTAAAAATACTGAGCATGTACGCTTGGATTAACACAAAATCTCCGACCGAAATAATCCCCTTTTCCCAAAAACCAATAGCCAAATAAAAAATACCAAACTCAAGTGCAATCATAAATGCTACTTGAACGGATTCAAACATATTTTCCATATTCCATCGAAACATGCGTAATTTCTGCATTTCTTCAATAGCTGTTTCGTAATACTTTTTTTCTCGCTCGTACCCAGTAAACAGTTTAATGTTGCCTTGATTGGTAACCGTATCCGCTAAAATACCGGTTGTTTTGGAATCAAGGACACTTTGACGAATATCATATTTGAGTTTATACGTGGTAAACGCATAATTAATGAGGACAAATAATACAATCCAAATACACACAATAGCGCCAAGCACCGGATTTTGTAGCCACAAAATAATCGTAATCCCAATTGTTTGCACCAGCATGGGAAGAATATCCCAATACAAACTATCCGTAATTGCTTCATAAGCAAAGGTAAACCGATTGACACGTTTTACCAGTGAGCCAACAAAATTATTTTGAAAAAAAGAAAACGAATGTTTATGCACATACGCAAAACTGGTATTTGACAACGCAACCATCACACGTACCTGAAAGTATGCTGCCGTAAACGTAGCCACACGCCAACACAACCACGCACCACTATGCAATAAAAATATATACCCAATAATACGAAGTAATTCCGATGCCTGCTGACCAGGCACATCAACAGCTACAATAGTATCAAAAAATTGTTTATAAAAAATAGGCGGTAACACGTTAAATACCGAACCAATAACAACAGCAAGAACAACAACTAATCCTGACACCCAATACCGTTTTGCATGATTCCAAAAAATAGAAAACGTTTTTTTTGTATTATATTGCATACCGTCACACACTACTTCTATCGTAAAAATTTTTTAAAAAAGAAAAAGCGGATAGAAGATGTGTCCGCTTTTTGTACATTATTCAGCTTTACACACACAACACTCACCACACCCCCCGCACATTTCACAACTGGTGCTGTTCATTGGTGCGCTACAATTGATACAGTCCATAAAATTGAAGTTAAAAATTATATACATCTTGATACAATCAAGTATACTAAATTTGCTTATACCAAGAAAGACAAAGCCGTTGGGGATAAGTATCATTACTCCAACGAAACGTTATGTATTCACTCGTAAGCGACGCACGCACCACTAGGTATCAATAGGTATATTTTTTTCTGCTCCTTTGGTAAACATAACCGCGCCAAAAACAGCGACGATAATAACGGCTAAAAATGCCGCCGACGTGATAGTTGAGTCAAATAATTTATTGGTGATTGCTGTTGCTACAAACACCAACCCTACTTCTCCACGTATAGTCATTGCCGTTCCAACCAAATGACCCTCATGTGTATTTTGAAAAAAATATTTCACAACATATTTGGTAAAAAATCCAAGAGCACTAAAGAGGAGCGCATAGAGCCATACTTGCGGATCAAACAACGCTTCTTTTGTTAACAACGTACCAATGCTTACTAAAAATCCGCCAACAAATACATGAACATATCCTTCAATTTTTTTCCAAATTTGGTGCTTTGTCTCATCATCTATTTTAGATAAAATAACCCCAATACCAAGCGCACCGAGCACCGCCTCAAGCCCTAAAATAGCAGCGACAGAAGATGCAATAATAAGGGCACCAAAGAAAAAACGTGTATACGTTGCCGTAATAGATTCCGAAAAATGAGTATGAATATAATTCGTAATTGATTTTGCCAAATCAAAGTGCCACATACTATACGTTGCAGCAAAAAACAGAATAACAGTGATAAAAATAATAAACACACTTTTTAATACATCTTCCCCGTGCTGCAACGATGACAACAAAGTGAGTGTAATTACACCAATAATATCGGCAATAATTGCCGCTCCTATAATTTTATTTGCCATATTGGTATGCAATTTTTTTGTTCCTTTTAATACTTCTACCACCAACCCCACCGAAGTGGCCGTAAAAATACCACCCAAAAAAAGGGCAGCCAACCAAGGGATATTAAGTACATAATACCCCAACAAGGCAAAAGAGATGAGTGACACAACAACGCCGACAAGGGCAACTTTTAAGGCAATAGCAATATTTTTTTTGAGCAAAATCATGTTAAAGTGCAAACCAGCCTCAAACAAAATAAATAACACGCCAGTAAATCGAGCAATTTCAACGCCATAGGCATTTGGATCAAGCACCCCAATCACGGCAGGGCCCGCAATAATACCTAACACGATCTTACCCGCCATGGGAGTGACACGAAATAACGTAGCCAATTTACTTCCAAATGAAGCAAGAATAGCCAAAAAAGCTATATCCAAAAGTATGGGTAAAATAACTTGAATTTCATGATTATTGCTTTCCGTAAGAAACAATCTCAGAAAGAAAAAAGCCGCTGATGCAAAGCAAAATTCAAATATAATTAGAAGAAATGATTTCAATATATTCATATAAAAAAGTATAACAAAAAGAACTCTCTCTCACAAATACGTATGTAAAAAAATATCCCTCTGTAAGTGGGGATACTTTTTTTACATACCAAACACCTCTCTTATTTTCGATACGTATTTGCCACATGCATGCGGGCCAATTCTTTTTCAATTTTTGATTGTAATCTCGCAAAATCCACATCAAGCATATGTTGTTGTTCTGCCAATAATTCTTCGGCTCGTTTTTTTGCAGCCTCGGCTCGTTCTAGGTCGATATCGTCTGCGCGTTCTGCCGTATCAGCTAATATATATACATCGCCTGTATTTCGTACTTCAATTACTCCTCCCGATATTGCAAAGGGGTGTTCACCATTTTCTTTGGTAATAAGAAGTTCACCCGGAGCCAAAATAGAGATAAGCTCGGCATGCCCGGGCAATACCGTAATAACACCGGATTGAGTAGATACCGTAGCTTTTTGTACCACATCTTGGTATGAAATACCGTAGGGAGTAACAACAGTCAGTTTCATACGTTTTTGATAATATCAATACGGTGAATAATAACAGGATCAAGTGGTGCATCGGAAAAACTTGTTGGAGTTTGTTCAATTTTTTGCACCACATCCATACCTGCAACGACATGACCAAAATTGGTGTGTACTCCATCTAAATGTGGGGTGGCTTCGGCAGTCACAATAAAAAATTGGGACCCATTCGTATGTGGACCAGCATTTGCCATGGCAAGTGTTCCGCGCACAATCTTTTTGGTATTGAATTCATCACCAAATCGATAGTCTGGGCCACCCGTTCCATGCAGGTGTGGTTGCGTTCTATCTTTTGTCAAAGGGTCGCCCCCTTGAATCATGAACTGGGGAATAACACGATGAAACATGGTATCGTTATAAAATTCCGTATGCGCAAGATGCAAAAAGTTATTTACCGTCACAGGTGAGAGATCGCCATACAGGGTCACAAGAATATCGCCGTGATTGGTAATAATGTTTGCTTGCGAATATTCCTGTGCAAGATCTTGTTGATGGGGTAAATGTCGCATAGAGAAATGTTATGCTTTTGCTGCTTCTGCGGCAGCAACAACTTGTTCAATTGAGCCTTTCATATAAAACGCTGATTCTGGTTTATCATCATGCTTCCCATCCAAAATTTCTTTGAATGATCGTACGGTATCTTCTTTTTTCACATACATTCCTTCCATACCAGTAAACTGTTGTGCCACGAAGAATGGTTGTGAGAGGAATCGTTGAATTTTGCGAGCACGGGTCACAATCATTTTATCTTCGTCAGACAATTCTTCCATACCCAAAATGGCAATAATATCTTGTAAATCTTTGTAGCGTTGTAACACACGTTGAACTTCACGAGC
>JAGOTR010000032.1 GCA_018061685.1 Candidatus Magasanikiibacteriota bacterium | reverse complement strand
CCAATAGGATCTTTAATCCCTGTTTGCCCATCAACACTATATGTTCGAGGTAATACATGAATAACCTCATAATTGAGTGGAGCGGCGACCGTTTGTGAGGCATCAATGACCCGGTCAACATCTTCTTCAGAAATTTCACCATCTGTTTTGGCGACAGCAATCACTCCATGACTCTGTTGCGATAAAATTTGTGTTCCAGAAATACCCACCCATGCGTGCTCCACAGGAACACCAATAAGACGCTCCACCTCTTCGAGGACATGTGAGAGTGCGGAAACGGCTTCTTCAATACTGACAATGGTTCCTTTTTGTACACCAGAAGACCGTACATCTGCGGTACCTAAAATATGGATGTCGCCACCCAGAGCATTATTTTTTTGGGTATACTGGCCCACAGCAACACGAATAGCCGTAGATCCAATATCTATACCCGTAATAATTTCTGTATATTCTTTTTTCCCCATACAATACAACAACAAGTATCTCAAACCAGAGAAACCCGACAAGGAAAAACCTTGTCTGTGTTCAATAAACACATAGCGAATAATACGATGCCTATAGCTTGAGTACCAATAGTGTACCACTATTTGAAAAAGACCTCAATAAAATAGGGGGTAAAAATATATGCACCGATACCCAAACTCCCCAACGCCGCAATGAGTACGGCCGCAGCCATCATATCTTTAATACTTTTGACTTGATAATTCAACCGTGGTTTTAAAATATCAGCCAACTGCTCTACCACACTATTACAAATTTCTAAAATCAGCACCATCAAGATAAGACCAATGATAACAATTCGTTCTATAGTACCTAATGGCAGAAAGATACTGCACAAAAATACAAACAACCCAATCACACATTGAATACGAAAATTTTGCTCATGGGTAAAAATATGATGCAAGCCTTTTGCAGCATAGTTCATACTGTGTTTCCAATTGCTATAGGTACTGTGTATTTTTTTCATATTCTTCAAAAAATATACTATGAAAAAGAACGATCTTGTATACGCACATGCTCTGATAAAAATTTTTCTTGAAGAGCAAACATAACCTTTGCATCGCGAGTCTTTTCATGATCATACCCCAATATATGGAGCACCCCATGAATGAGCATTCGAAGTGATTCTTCGGTATAGGAAATACCGTACGACCGTGCTTGTGCCTGTATATAGGGGACACAAATAAAAATATCACCCAAATCATGATGCGAAAAACCAGGAAGAGACTCCCCTTCTTGCGCAGCAAACGATAATACATCAGTTGGACGATTTTTCCCCCGAAATCGATAATTGAGTGTTTGCATTTTTTTTGTTCCAATATAATGAACACTTACATCGCCGTGAATACGCAAAGAATGTAGCACACTCTGCACAACGTGTTGCACTGTTTTTTTTGAAATACCAATATACCGTACTGTCTGATAGACAGTACAGGTATTGCCCTCTTTCTTCTTATTATACACAGATATTGCAACTTTTTTCATGCAAGCGAGTTAGATCGGATTGAGCGTACTTGACGTTGACGAGGAAATTACTACGGGTGTCGTACTCGAAGCAGGAGAAAGTATATTAATATTCAAAGAAGATGTTGCTGTATTCCCTGAGGGGGGCAATACAACCTGCTTGGGAATATCGGTAAGAGTTCTATACGGGCGAAAACTTTGTAAAAGTAACGTATGCACATGAGGAAAACGAACGAACGTTTCTTGAATACCTGTTCTATACAACAGAACAAATATTGCATCGGCACTTTCCACATAACCAACAAGACCATCAGATCGATATCTTGTAGGAATCTGAAATCGATTGGTACGAGAAACAAGATCGGTATATTGTTCTCCACGAGCATGTTCGGCAAACCACATATCAAATGATTCATTGGTTTTTTTGGAAAGCGACCGTACTTCAATATATTCTCCACTAATACTGCTAAATAATACTTGATCTCCATTTGGATCAACAGCGTCTACTTGCCAACTTGTTGGGTAATATACACGATACTGCCAGACAGGGTTTACATATTCTCGTACTAAACCAGAATCAATAATTTTTTCAGGAGCAATGCCTGTGGGATTATATAAATTGAAGACTTCTCGGCCATCATGGTATCCATCACTATCACTATCCCACGTACTGACATCCGTACGGAATACCTCTTCTTCCATATCGGTTAATTCATCACCGTCACTATCTGGTGCCAAAGAAATACGTGCACTTGGGAAAAGAATTACGGTTGATGTGCTCAGAGAAGGGAGAATTGGTTCTTCGATAATCGTAGAGGTAGCAACCACGGGTGGTGGCGGAATATTTTCTTGTGGGGGAGGGATATTTTGTGTGTTGCTAAGAGGAGGAACATCAACAGAACGTTCTGGCTTTGACGCAAAAAACGGTCGAAGATAATACCAAGAAATACCGGCCACGACAAGTATTAATACACAAACAAAAAGCACCATCATTTTTTTTGATCCTGATTTTTTTTGGGGTGCACTATCTGTTGGTTTTTCAATTGTTTGGTGATGAGATACTGGAGGGGTGCCAATCTGTTCTACCCGAGGGACTACTGGCTCCGGTGGCAGTTCTTGTATATTTTTTTTGGGGCTGACGGAAGATGCAGCTCCGTGAGAAACATCTTTTACTTCTGGGTAAATTTCAGGATCTTTTCCACCATAAAAAGCCGTTGGGATCGTTGTGACCGAAACAGTGGGGAGAGTATATGGAAGTGATACCGCATCAGCGGCTTCTTTTTTCCCAAACATAGACAGGCAAAAATATTATAATGTACTCGAAGAAGCCGTGGATGAATTGCTAACAGGCACAGCAACATCGACAGATGAAGAAACCGTCACGTTTTCATTTAATCGACTATTGGTCGTAGCACTTGCTGGTGGTGGTTCAAAAATTTTTCCTGGTCCTGCAGGATTATAGCCTGCTTTTACTTCGGCACCATCAAGATATGTATCACCATCCGTATCCGCAACCAATGGATTTGTTTTCCAAATAATCACTTCATCACCATCACTTAATTCATCAGCATCAGTATCCCAATTATTTGGATCGGTTTGAAGAGTCGATTCTCGTGTATCATCTAAGCCGTCACCATCACTATCAATTGGTTCTCCAAACAAAACCGTTGTATCAATGTCATCTGATGATACCGGTTCATTCAACCCTGCTGCTTCTTCTGTGATAGGGGGCACAGTCGTATTCGTTACAGGGGGCACGACGGTGTTTTGTCCAAAAGGATTATTGGTCGTTGTTTTTGCGGGTGCAATAAATGAACGATATATCCACCAACCACCCCCACCAACAATCAATAGCACAATAATCATGACAATTCCTGTCATAATGCCACGACTCAATGTTGGTTCTTTCATGCGATACATATCGTCTTGTGGCAAAGGTGGTGGCACACTCACCTGAGGAGGCATGTACGGAGCATCGATCCGTGGAGAATTTATAGGTGCCTCTGGTGCACCAGCACTCGACGCGAAAGAAGGTGAAGAAGAAGGCATAGCCGCATCGGCCATTTGAAGTGGCTCTTCTGTACCGCTATCAATATTCATGTCATCAATTGGCATTTGTTCTTTTGGTTTCAAAATGCCAGCATCTAATGCTGATGGAGTACTTGCAGGCATACTAGGAGGCGGCGTATCTTCTGTACGCAAAGGGGGTGCCGATGGCATATCGGGTACAGGAGACGCATCACCATCAATATCTGGTGTGCGAGAAAACATATCTTCTGGCTCTCCAATAGGGAGATTAGGAGGAACGGTCGACTGCCCGCCCCCTTTTAGTTGGTCATCAAACATATGTACAGAAAAAGAAAAAAACAAAATTTATTGTGTCGGCTCTTCATCTAAAAATTTCGCGTCAAGTGGGCCTTCTCCTGCCGGATTATACCCGCTAAATATTTCAAATCCATCAGTATACCCATCACCATCGGTATCAGGATTTGTTGGACTGGTGTTCCAAATTTCTAACTCATCAGTATCACTCACTCCATCATTATCTGAATCAATATCGGTATTACTCGTGCCAAGTGACAATTCTTGTTCATCTAATAGCCCATCACGATCGGCGTCGTCCGGAAATGGGCTGTTTGTATCTGTTTCAAATTGCAAAAATTCTTCTCCCAAAGAAGACGTCTCTAATTCTTCGGGTACCGTTTCTTGTGTTTGCGGAGTTGTTTCTTGTTGTGTTTCATTTTCAAGCGCCTGAGGGGCTGTTCTATATTTGATAAAGAAAACAATACCGAGCACAAGTATGACGAGGATACCCAAGATAATGGCAAACACCCCTCGATGAGAGAGGCGTTTGGTAAACGTATATACTTGTGCATCACGCTCTTCTAATGGCATAGAAAAAATGGTCGAAAATTGCTCTACAAAAGTATATCATATCTTCTCTTTTTATTCTATTGCTTCTCGATCACACACTTCCCCTGGAACGTTACAAAGAATATCCACAAATCCTGTTTCAACCGAACCACTTGCGGCCTGTACGTCGGTTCCTCGCGCTCGTATTTGTCTTGGGTCATCTCGATCAGGCGTAGTAAGAATAAATTGGTTACCATTACTCATGATGTTGAATACGTGCCAGTATTTGGCAAAATCAGCATTATTTGAAATATCGGCATTTCGGAGATCAAATACATAAGCGGGTTTGTATACCGAATATTCAGGAACTTGATTTTCATGATGAATATATACTTCTACTTGCACATCTCTGTTTTTAAAATCAGAAATAGGAATATTTACATCATTAGTAATTGCACTCACATAAAAGGCAAATGGTCGATTATTGGCAGCAGGGTTATTTGGATTAAACATCGCGTCAATAGTTGTTGCTTGTGCAGTAATACCTTGTACAGAGCCAATCGTATTCATGGTCGTATTGTCGTACGATGTACAGTGCCCTTGTGTTTTTGGCTTCCAATAATTATTCCAAATACCTTCATTTCCCTTCTCCATGATAAAACAAGATCCTTCACGAGCAAACACATCTAAGTAACTTAAGCGACCGCCTTTTGCACGTGGTAATGGATGCTGAAATCTGCGACTAAACACGTTTCCTACAAAAGAAACGGCACCATCATCATCAATCGGTTTGGCGCGAACAACCACACGCAAATATCCTTGTGGAATGGCAGGAGAAACGATAAATGAATTTTGAACAATGCCACGCTCTCCACGAACTGGGTATGGAAAGAAATCGCCATATGTTTTGAAGAATGTATCTTTTTGATCATTTGGAATTGCCCAATACTCTTCAAGACGTTTTTCTTGAATACCGCGACTTCCAAAGTACACACTATATTCTTCTGTACACAACGCACTTGCATCAATTTGATGAACTTTTTCTTCATAATTATCCCATACCCAATTTGCTTCAATATTACTATTGATTGTTTCTTGCGTAATTCTTTCATATCCAAATGTTGGGGCAAATGGCGCCCAATCACCATTGGTACAAAGCCATTGTGGTCGTAAATAATTGGTATAGTCAAACCCAATTCGAGCTAACCCATGATCTCGTTTACATGCCAAATTATTAAATCGAGCAGGGCCTTGACACGCAGCATCAGGCGCATACCGTATTCCTTGAGGACGACTAAACCACCCTTGCACTAAACAAATAAACGGATTTTGCAAATTTCTATTATTTACAGGATCATACTGTGACCATGCATCAATCGCACTATTCATAGCAAGACGAGTATGATTCGCAGAACCAGCACCAATATTTTGGCCATTTTGATCTCTAAAATTTTCTTGTTGATTTGCCCAATCGGCATTTGGACGGGTAGGCGTTAATACATTCAAGACAGCAAATTTTGGCACTGCCTTGCCTTGTGTATTTTCATACAGTCCACAAGCCGCACAGGCTGTTGTGTCAATTCTTTTACAATCAGGAGTACACGTTAATGACCCTTTTGCCACATATCCTCTATCGGCAGGACAAGACGCAACAATAGGTTGAAAATACGCCCCAGTTTGATCTTGTTGATTTCTAAATTGTAAAAATCGTGCCAAGACATCCGGAAGAATACGTCCATTGTTGTCGTAGGTTTGTCCGTTATTATTTTTTGGTGGTTCAATCACCGTGTTTCCTGCAACGTCACAGGCCTCAAACACCTGCTCACCATTTTCACCAATTGGTAACGCATCAATAACACCATTACCACAAAATGCTTCTGCATCAACCGTCAACACATTGCGACAATCAGCAGCACAATACGTACATGATTTGCCATATTCCGCGGTACAACGAATTCCATTACGATCCCCCGCATCACAGGCTTCTAACAACGGTTGTCCATTGGGGGCACTTCCAATAGGGTCAATAACTCCATTACCACACCCAATAACTACTTCGCCTTGTACCACATCTCTTTCGGTATTTTGACAATATTGATTACAGCCATCGGTATTCACATCATTTCCATCATCACATTGTTCTTTTGGTGCTTGGACCACACCATCACCACAATAGGTTCCATGTGAACGACAATCTAATGCACAAGAAAGTTCTTGAAACATATTATATGTCATACCAATTCGCCCAGGAGCAATAGCTTGACAAGGACCAAAATTTTGTAACTGTGCCTCTGGTGTAAAGAAATTTTGCAAGACATCCCCATTTCGGGTTATATCAAACGAGCCTCGTGCAATAGGTGGGGCAACACAATCATCATTATTTATACATAACAAACTCGTATCACCCGCACAATGTTTTGCTTGGTACTCAGTATTTGAAGGAAGTGCACAGAGTGCAATAGATAATCCTTTCGCCTCACAGACGTCTCTTGACGTAAATGCGCCATAGGCGACGCGTGCGCGCTGTCCAATACCTTTCCAAACAACCTGCACCGGTCGGCCATTCGCTTGCTGCAAATTTTCACAAAATTCTTGTTCTCCATCATCACGTCCATTGCCACAAAAACCACCTGCACCTTGTGACCGACAGCCTAATGCTTCGTTGCGGGCTGACGCAGGATTATCTACTCGTTGCCCCGCACGATCACATTGACCATAGCGGCCATTAAGCGCACCGTCGTCACATAATTCATCCCCTTCAATACGTCCGTTTCCACACACAACACCCACCTCACACATGCCAAATTCATAGACACAAGAATCATTACACAAACGTGATGCTGTTTCTCCGGCAGGACATTGATGGCGAATAAATGGATTTGCTGGATTAATTCTGCCAAAATCTGATCGGCTTTGACTGCCTGGTGGCTCACATTCTTCTCCAACATTAATAATGCCGTCACCACAACGTCCGCCAAATGGGTTATGTTCTGCGTTTGGTTGACACCATCGTTCCGTGGTCACGTGGTCGCCATCCACAATTTCTTGCACAATCGCTTCTTGTTCACGGAAATATTCTAATGGAACATGCAGGGTATAGTCCGTGTTTCCAACCGCTTCATATTCAAGCACGCTCATAGCAAGTGGGCAGTAAAAAGTACTTGCCTGTTCATCCCAACACGTTTGTGCATCTTTTTGTTCACACACGCGTTCAATACGCTGTTCTCCATTCTCACCTGGCACGACGTTGTCTCGACATACTTCACACTGACTCCAGCGATTGAGTGGATCTAATGGTAATCCACCCACCAAACTGCCTAATCGCCCCCAAGAAGGCCATTGTGAGTTCGTATATTGTGGAATGTAGGTACCACTCAACAAGTCTGGATATCCTGCATTGTTTTCATTTTCTTTATAATTTTCTAATTTTGATTGCACTAATCGAACATCATCGAGTCGTTTCCAATCACGCAAAAATTTGGTTTTTGCATTCGAACAAATTCCATTCGTTCCTTCCCTTGGATCACCATTCAACACGCGACAATCAAAATCGGACTGACACACAATCCCCTCTTCGGCAAACGAACGGAGATCATTTGCATCAATGGGCAAATCTCTTTCGGCAAGTGGTACGTTGGCATCAACACCTTCGTGTAAACAATACCCATAATCTGTGATATTGGTATTAAAGGTGAGGGTTTGTAACAGTTGATCAAGCACGGCTCTAGTACTTGCTTGGGCACCACTATTCAAACTAAATACATATATATTATTATACACATTTCTTTCGCCAGGATTTCCTGTTTCGTTCAATGCATTTATGTAATAGTTATTGCCGTCTGTTACCGCATCATAGCCTGCGATGGTCACATTTTGTACGGTACCAAATGGGAATTTTTGTTCAAACCATTCACGTGCTGATAATCGTGTTGGCTCTGTATTTTGAATAATTTGTACGCCAATCACATCATCATTTACTTCATTGAAGAAAAAGGTTCTCTCGAGTGTTCCGTCAAGCACTAAGCCAGCTTGCCCAGGAAGGGCAGGACGTGGCAAGACACACCGATCATTTGGTATGGCATTGCAGGCAGTATCATTTGAACACAATGCTTGCCCTAACGCACAAGACCCTAAACATTGTCCATTTTGCCCACAATCAGTATTTTGCGTACAATTTTGCGCAAAATTATTTAAACACTTTCCAACAATTGCAGCAGAAGGATCAACATC
>JAGOTR010000031.1 GCA_018061685.1 Candidatus Magasanikiibacteriota bacterium | reverse complement strand
GCAAGCATACATTGTTCTCCCTGATCAGTGGGATGGACCACGCATTCGCATCATGAACGACCTCGCTCAAACGCAAGAAGGGTTTAACTGGCTTTTGATGTGGGTGATGACTATGCATAATGCAGTACTTCTGCGATGCAAAATTGATCAAATTCACGGGCCAGCCTACTTGGTGTGTTCATGAGTGAAAATATATTTGCCCCCATGTTGATACATCATCCATGGGGGTTCACTTTTTTATTTCCACATTCCCAACACAAGTCCAAAAATAACAAACAATACCAATTGATAGCCGCCTTGAATTAAAAAGCGTGACCAGGCAATTTCTTTACTATCGTTGTTCCACATAGAGGCTCCTGCAATCGTAGGCATCACAAATGCAGCCCAAATCCATAATGAATTTTCAATGCCCGACGCATCGGTCCATCCGGCAATATATTGGGCAAGTACATATACTTGAAACAGGGTGAGCAAAAATTGAATCAGGTAGAGTGGCATTGCTTGTTTTTGCATTTGTTTTCCTGCCTGTCCGGCAGGCAGGTTTTCTTCAGCTTTCATTTCTTTTGCGCCAATAATATGCATCCATTTTTTGCCAAACAGTGGCCCGTACCAGAGGGCACCAAGTACCATAGAAAGAATTGAAGCAACGAGCACGGCGAGGTAATTTATTTCCATATACAAATAAAAAAATAAAAAATATTTTGTTGCGTTGTTTTGTTATTCTGCTATATCGCTGTCAGTAATCCCAAGTTGATCTAAAATCCATATCATACGATCTTTTATTAAAATCGCCAAGTATTTTGGGTATCACGTTTGTTGTTGATAGGTACCATTGACAAATATGAATTTTTTCTATACATTCATTCCTAACTCAAACCAAGATTTCTGCGTGTTGCAGAATGAGGGGAGAGAGGGGAATGCGTATGTCTCGTTTTTCTGGCGACCAGAAAGCAATCTTGCTCAACCTGCAAGACTACCTTCTGAATGAGACGCTCATTGATGACTTGCTGAAGGCGGACCGTTCGGTCCTTCACAACCTCGTGGTCGGAGGGATCAATCTGACTACCGGGGATGTGGTGTTTGTTGCCCCTGATGGCAGCTCTCACAAGGTGAACATCACTGACATCAAGCGTTGCGTGGTGCGTAAAGCCGCGTGACACCATCTGAGAACACAGAATCATTGCCGCATTGCACATCAAAGGAGCTTACCCGAAAGAGGGGGTAGGGTTGATGTGCAAGCGGCAATCTTCACTCAACAATTGTATTTTTACAAGAATCGCTTTTTTTAAAAAAGGCGTTTTTTTATTTTTACCGAAAAAAAGGGAAGAGTTATTTCTTTTTTGAACGGAGTGATTGTACGCCAATAATAATGAGTGACAGAGCGGCGAGGCCGAGAAAGCTTATCACATACGATAACAAGTCATCGTGTAAGCTATAAATGGCTTGTTCTTGTGGGGTTGAGAGGGTGCCTGTTTTTTGGGCAATCACAAGAAAATTAATCATGAGCGTGCCTACGAGACCGCCGAGTGCAAAATGAAATATGCCTTTCAAAATGTTTTTCATAGAAAAAAATATATAAGAAATAATTGTTATGGAGTTTCTACCGAAACACAGCCACCATTCACGCACATACATGCTTTGGTGCGGTCGCCTCGCTCGGCGCAATTACAGTCTATGTCTTCTTGGCAACTCACGGGGTAGCTTTTACTTACTTCAGAATTTTTGTCATGCACATAGAGCGGGCAAATCACTTGGCATGATCCTTCAACACAGGCGACGCCAAAAGGACAATTAGATTGTACTAAATACTCCATAGGCATGTCGCAATCCGTATATGTTGTACAAGATTCTCCTAACCCTACTTTTTGTGGCGCTACATATGATGGGTTGTTTTTATATATGTGTTGCCCCCAAAATGTGACAATATAGTAATCTTCACTACACGCATCTACTTTTGCTCCAAAGGGTACCCATGAAACGGCAAGGCAGGATCCATCGCAATCGCAGTCGGCTTTTGGTTGATAAAAGCGATCGGCAAATCTGGGTTTAAAAAAAGGACTTTCTTTTATGTCTTCTCCATTATCTATCCAAAGCCAAGGAGCGGCAAAGGCGAGAAGGATAAGGGCTGTTATGGCAATAATAATAGGGGATTTTTTCATAGGGGGGAGTATATCGATGAGTATGTATGCGGGTATGGTAGCATTGTTTTGTGTGAGCTTCTAGTGGGTATTGTAGAAGTGATATGCTTGACAGCATAAGAAAAATACGATATATCGAAGTATCACATTTTTCTGTTTTTAGAGAGATGTGGTGTGGCAAAGGCGATTTTTTTCTTCAAGGAGAGAATCGATGAAGATTTTGGTACGTCTGCCTTATTCAGATGGTTATGACGAGATGGAGCTTGATCTCCCTGACCATGTTTTGAATGGGGAGCAGCTCTTCTCGTTGTTGGGTACTGACGAGGTTTTTCTCCTCCCAACCATGCGTGGTGGAGAACTTCTTCGTTTGTACAAGCGTGGAGGACTGCGCGAAGATCGTACGTACAAGGTGGGCCCTGGGTACAACTATGCAGCGTTTGCAAAGTACGTCCTTGATGAGGAAGAATACCAAGGAGGGGATATTGACGTCCCTTAAATCATGAAAGGGCGTTGAAAAAATTTGTCGAGGCGTTGTTTGTTTCTACAGCAACGCTTCCTCACTTCTTTTGTGTATGAGTGTGGCTCGTAAATAAAAGAAGAAAAAAGATCTTGGTGTGTGCCAGGATCTTTTTTTATTGACAGCTGGGAATTTTTTATTTTCAAAAAGGGGTTATTCTAATGGGGTTGACAAACGGACTTATTTTGTGTAATATATAGATATTAATACGAAAAGGGATCCGAACGGCTCATTACCTAAGGAGCCCTTTTTTTATTGAATTTTTTCTTTTACACCTGGATTTTCTAAATAATCAAAATATTCAGATCCAATTTTTTTATACAGAGACGAGGCGTACTTTTTGTTTGGAAATAATAATTTTTCCAATTTTTTTTCTTCAATTAAAAAATCAACGAGCATTTTATAATCGCCGTCTCCAGAGACCAATATAATTTTTTTAAACCTCTCTTTTTTATATAATTTTTTCATGATATGAAAAATAATATCTGAGTCTACATTTCCTTTCTTTTTGCCAATCATTGCGGAATTATGTTGGCGAAATATAAGAATGAATCCCGCCTGTTGAATATATTCGTAAAGATCTTGTTGTATTTCTTGAACGTATCCTAAAAAATAGTATGCATGAGATACTTGGTATTTTGTTTGAAGATATTTTCTAAATCGATGTAAATTTATAGACCATGGGGTATCTTCATTTTGTGTCGTTCCCATATATAAATTTTGTCCATCGATAAAGGCAATATTTTGTATTTCCTCCATAGGATATACATTATATTATAATTATTTGTATCCCCGAATAATAATATCATGTTTCACTTCTTCGTATGCAATATGCAATTCATTCAGTATTGATTTGAATGCTTCGCCACTATCAATAACCCGAGGTGGAATACGCATACCTTCATGAACAACAAGTCGTGGTTTTACCCGGAGCCATTCTATGTATATATAGTCAGGCAGTTCTTGCCAGTTGCATTCGTATGTTGGGTCGGTATCAAATTGTTCTGGGTAGGGAATGTGTTCAAGCACCAACTTTTCTTGAAACGCGGGGCGAAAGGGGAGTCTGGTGTGTATTTTGTCTATCAATTCTTGCCACTGGGTTTGAGTGATGCACGAAGTAAGATTTTTTGTTTTTAGGGCTTCGAGTAATAGTGTTTTTGAGTCGGTTTGCATAGGTGGAGTATATCTTTACACAGTATATTTTATTTGCTCTATTTTTTATAGAAGTTTGCCTCGCAAGAGGCCCCCTACCTTGGTAGGGTTATTTTTTTTTGTTCCATTGGTCAAATATTATTGTTCCCTCCATACAATAATTATATTATGAATAATAATTTGAATGTTATTTTTATATGCTCCATTTTTTCCACATCCATCGCATACACACATAAAACGGCAGTGTCAAAACGAGGCACAGTACCCATTGCCCAAATTTAACAATTCCACCCTCTGGACCAAGATTGAGTATATAAATAAATACCGCAATGAGTGGTAGAGTGAGAAACATGGATCCGAGTATGGACAAAGGGAGTGTGTGTGCTTCTTTTGGGCGAAATAGCAATGCAATAATTCCACTCACAAGCAGAAACCAGCTATTGACCACAATAATTAATTCATAAATTGTGTCGTGCGGGTATATGAGCATGCTGAGCGCATAGAGGCCAATGAGTATACCCAAAAAACCATGTATCACCGCGCCTGCTTTGAGCCGGGGAGAGTCTTTTTTTATGAGATACATAATACCGAGTATGAGCATAAGCGGAATAAGCCATATATAGCCGTATTGGATATATAACAAGGTATCTTCTGTTCTGAGGCTCACGGAGTTCGTGTTCAATATGCCCGTATATTGGTGAAATGCGGTATAGAGTCCGGGGTCAACGCCCTGAGCTATTGGAATTTGTGCGAGTTCGTTTTTGTTCATGCCCGGAGTACTTTGAAAGAGAAGGAGTGTGTATATGATAAGCAGCCCAGCACTGATGAGAAGAATTTTGCCTGCATTTTGTATGATGTTGCGTTTCATAGGGAATAAGCACATTTTTTATTTTTGTTGTAAAATTTTTAATTTTTTTGTATCACCACTTAAAACAAATTCCCTATTTTGATTATCAAAATAAATATGTACGGCATCTATGTCTGCAACAAATGAAACTAGTCCTTGAAAATCATAATCGATGTTTAAAAAATTGTTCACTGTTTGTATTGTATCAAAAAATGATTGATCGATGAACCCGTGCGATGGATGCAGGGTGTCGCCAAGCTCATGAATTATGAGCGGTGCTTGTTTGTCAAAATACTCAATGAGTTGTTTAAGGGGTATTTCTTTTATGATGAGTTGATTTGATTGTTTCATGCTAGTATTTGTTATGTTTGTTTGGTAGATGCAATAGATTTATTTTTTTTATACCTCACGAATCCATCTTTTATAAAACATATACTGCCTATGAATGCAAAAAATATTGCCAGTACAAAACTCACTACCATAGTGCCAAAACCACACTTTGGTTCAATTGGCCGCTCTGTAAGAGCGCATTCAATTCTCCATCCTATATGTTCTGAAAATATATATAGGAAACAGGCAATAAGTAATAATGCAATGCCACGAGAGTACCAGGGTTTATTTTTTGTAAGGCGTTCAATTGGTACGTATACAATCACAAAAATAGCGCTGACGATTGTAAAGAGTATAAGAAATTCGAGTAAGGGATTCATAAGAATAGATATTTGTTATTCACACCAATCAACCGGTGACATTTTGTCACCGACTCATTTCCTTCTTTTTTTCGAGGGGTTGGGGTTGTAGGCAGAAGACATATACTAACAATAGTTGGTCAAGCAATATATGATTGAAAAATCTGATAAATATAGTATACTCGTATTATGATATATATGAAAAGTACCTCTTATAGGTTTCGTCCTTAAGCGGTGCTTTTTCTTTTATATTGTAATTTTTTTATTAAGTTATTCATAAATACTAATTTTTCTCGAGAGGCTTTTTTGAGCAATGCAGAGCAGGTATGTTGATAAGGACTCATGACAGCTTTCAATTTTTTATTTTCGTATTTATAGAATTTACCGTCTGCAGACTGTAATTTCAGTTTGTCACATTTTGTGACCAACTCGCTTCCTTCGTTTTTAAGCCTGTTTTTCAAGGTTGTCCAATAGCTTTTAGCTTTTTTGAAATAAGGCTGTTCGGTCAAAGCTGCGACAATATCAATAACAGAAAAATACCATGTTTCTTTTTTTTCATCGAAGTGCTGATAGCGAACTACAGCTGATGTTTGCTGGCCTTGCCCCGTTTTTTCCCAATGCATTGTTGTACGCTGCCTTTGTTTTATATGGGGTTGATATTCGCTTTTATTTTTCTGTTAGCTAATGCATTTTCTAAAGAAATCACGATAGCAATTCCTATAGTGTATGCAATCAAGTCGATCCAGGCAAAGTATGCTCCAATAATAATTCTTGCAAAATTTGAATTCTCGAGCCCAAGCCAGTTTATAACATGAAAATACTGCAATGTCTCGACAGCATATGAGAATACTAAAACAGCCAATGCAGTATTTAGGTATGGCGTGTTAAGGAATGACTTTACGAAACAATAAATTAGGATGACTACTAAAAGATCTCCAATGTAAGGTCGAATGATTTGATCATGTGCAAATTTGGCAATGAGTATTTCAATCCCAAATAGCAAGATTGCTAGCACAAAATAAAGTCTATTAAATTTCAGTATACTGCTCATAGGTAGTGTTCCAACGTATAGGTATAAGCGATGTTTGCGGGTGATATAATACGCCGAAGGCGGATCACCCGCAAATATGGGTGAAGTGAAGGAGTGAAGCGACTGAACGTAACCGCTTATACATTGTTAGGCGCTGTTAATTCTATTCCCTATCCTTGAAACATTCCTTTATCCACTTCATCGTTTCGGTTCTATCTTTTGGATATCTAGCTAAATTTTCGATGTAAATACCAGCTCCAAGGCTAATCTTCTTTCCGATTATAATTCCACACGGACAGTTTTCAAATGTATTGCCACTTAGCATGGTGTTGTTATTTGTAATTACCGAATATTCTTTATTTATTAAAATTTCAACTCCATTAAATAGGAAACGCCCCCTGTTTAGAGTAATCTTATTTGGGGTATCAAATTTAATATCAATCAATATTTTCCTTTCAGCCTCTCTTATAATCAAATTTTTGCCTACCAACTGAATATCCCAGGGTGAGCGAGACTGAATCAATTGATTATTTACAATTTGCAGAACTAGTTGGTTGAATTCATCAAAAATATTCAGATTTAATAGCAGATGGTTATCTTGTATGTAAAATGCCAAAAGTGGAAGGCCATCAATAACTATTGGGCAAATGACACCTGTACCATTTTTACACTTCGTTTTATAGGTGTTTGACCCAATTATTGCTTCAATTTCATTCCCTGAGTAGTGGAGATCGTATGGTTTAGATACACCATTTTTGTGACAAAAAGGGGTGTCATTTGCTTCCCTGACTTCTTCTATGGGCAGCAATCCAGATGTTTTTTCTCGATGATGTTGGTCACAAAGTAGAGTTATTTGATTGGGATCATGAGTTTTTGCCTTACTCCAATCAATTACATGATCATATTCATAGAGTGGTAATCCACATACAACGCAACCAAAACCACACCTTTGCCTTATTTCTCTCTGTATGGGTAATGGAATGTTTCGAGATGTTATTTGTTCTTCAGCCATATTATGGGAATAGAATTAATTGCGCCTAACTAGTTATTATACGAAATGTTTTCGTCTAAAATACCACCTGTTGTTTCGTATACGAACTCGTATAAAAACGTTATGTTTAATTTAAATCGCTCTGCATCAGTATACCACCCACCCCCAAAACATCAACCAAACCACCTTGCCAAACCCCCATTCCCTTGCTACACTACCCACAGCTTAACAATAAGCCATTTTTAGCTTTTTATAGCCACAAAAGACCCACTTTCTATGTTCCGAACACACACCTGCGGCCAACTGACAAAAGAAAATATAGGAGCCGCCGTCACCCTATCGGGCTGGGTACACAAACAACGCAACTTTGGCGCCCTATTATTTATTGACCTCCGCGACCGATATGGCATTACCCAAATCGTGTGCAACCCAGATACACTCAAAGACTTTTCTATTGTCGAAACCCTCAAATACGAATACATTATTCGCGTGACGGGTACAGTAGTAGCACGTGACGAAAAGGCGGTAAACGCTGCCTTGGCTACTGGCCACATTGAACTCATGGCAACAGACGTGTCTATCATTAGTACGGCAAAAACCATGCCGTTTGAAATTTTTGAAACCAACAAAGGCGAAGAAGATGAAGAATTACGACTCAAATATCGATTTTTGGAATTACGACGTGATCGCCTCAAAGAAAACATGATTTTTCGTAACAAAATGTTGACCCATATTCGTGGGTTTATGGAGTCTCGCAATTTTATTGAAGTCGCCACCCCTATTTTAACCGTCAGCTCCCCCGAAGGTGCTCGTGACTTTTTGGTACCAAGCCGCCTTCACCCTGGCAAATTTTATGCCCTTCCTCAAGCACCTCAACAATACAAACAACTTCTTATGGTTGCTGGGCTCGACCGCTATTACCAAATAGCGCCGTGTATGCGTGACGAAGACCCTCGTGCAGACCGTTCACCAGGAGAATTTTATCAACTTGATTGCGAAACCAGCTTTTTGACTCGTGATGAATTTTTTACGCTCATGGAGCCACTCTTTATTGAGCTTACCGAAAAAGTGGCTGGGAAAAAAGTGATGCAAAACCCCATGCCACGCATTCCGTTTAAAACGTGTATGGAAAGTTATGGTGGCGACCGCCCTGATTTGCGATTTGACTTAACTATTCAAGAAGTTACCGAATGGGCAAAGCAGGGGAGTTTTCAAGTATTTGCACAAGCCGAGTATGTACGTGCCTTAGTTGTCCCAGGTGGAGACGTGTGGAGTCGTAAAGATATTGAAGACATATTTGAAGACGCAGCCAAACGTGCCAAGGCAAAAGGATTGCCATGGATGAAATTTGTAAACGGCACATTTGATGGTGGCATTACCAAATTTTTTACACCCGAACAGTTAGAAGCATTCAAGCAAGCACATAAGCTGGACGCAAATGCTATTATATTTTTTAGTG
>JAGOTR010000063.1 GCA_018061685.1 Candidatus Magasanikiibacteriota bacterium | reverse complement strand
GTATACCAAACACAAAAAATGATTTTTCAACATCTGTGGAATTCTTTATAAAAAAATATGATTGACCAACTCTACATTGATTTTGACCACACGCTTTTTGACACTGCACGCTTGTCGCGGCAAGTACGAGGTATTTTTTTGGATGCTGGCATGCCAGAAGATGTGTTTGATGTCACACTCACAGAAGCAAAACAAGGGAAAGGGGGTACTTCTTTTTGGAACTACTCATTCGAACACCATATTGAGGTATGTGCTGCCGCAGGGTATGAGTATGCCTATCTTCTTCCAATACTTGAGACACTGATACAGGAAGATCATTCATTTAGCGATACCTACACATTTTTGTCATGGGCACGAGCGCATGCTCGTACTATGTACCTTCTCACTGCGGGGAATCCTGATTTTCAAATGAAAAAAATTGCTACTACTCATATTCCTGAATATATTGATGACATTATTATTTGTCATCATAAAAAATATGAAGAAGTTGCACTTCGTATACAAGATCAAAAAAGGCTCGTATTTGTGAATGATAATGTACAAGAAAATATTGATGTAAAAAATCATGTTAAAAACATGCTGGTGGTAACAAAAAAATATCTTGTTCGTCACAGTGAAGAAGAAATAATACAATCAGGTATTCCTGCTTTTGATACGCTCACTGATATTCAACACTACATTCAAAAAGTTTTGTAGTTTATTTTATCGACCTATATGATTCAAAAAAATAATCTTGCGGCTGTTATTTTAGCGGCAGGAAAAGGCACCCGTCTTGCGTGTTCTGATAAGCCAAAAGTCATGCTGGAGATTGGCGGAAAACCAATAGTAAGTTATGTAGTAGAGCAATTACAAGCATTGAATTTTTCAAAAGAACATATTTGTTTAGTAGTTGGATTTTGTAAAGAAAAAGTAATGGAGTATTTTGGCGATAGTGTCTCGTATGCTGTACAGGAGGAATTAAAAGGAACCGCACATGCGGCGTATGCCGGAATGATAAGTCTCCCTTCTTCTGTAGAACACGTTATTGTTATTCAGGGCGATGATAGCGCGTTTTATCGGAAAGAAACCTTGGCGAGTATTATTGAAAGACATATGAGCTCAGGTGCGGTGCTCTCTTTGGTAAGCGCAATGGTACAAGAACCTGGACAACTGGGTCGAATCGTTCGGCATGACAATGGAGATGTAGAAGTGATTGAAAAAGAATATACTACCGATGAACAAAAATTAATTAAAGAAATTAGCACAGGAACATTTGTTTTTAATCGTGCTTGGTTTGAACAGATGTTTCCTACCATGCCTATATTAAAAAAAATATCGGAATATGGATTGCCTACGGCAGTCGCGGTTGCTCGGGATACTGATGCTAAATATCAAATTATTCCTCTTGAAGATAGTCGTGATTGGTTTGGGGTAAATACTCCCGCAGAACTAGAAGAAGCCCAAAAAAGAAAAATGATATCTTAATTATATTTCATATTGAGCACCGTACGCTATGATTACCGCACTCACAATCGATGTAAAACAAGACGGGTGGCACACTTCAAAAGGGTTTATTAAGCGACAGGTAGAGATGCCACAATTGAATGAATTAGCCGACCCGACGGATGCTTCTTCTGTGATTGTTGAAGTCCATTTTGCTGGGATATGCGGATCTGATCGGGGTATTTGGCATCGAGCTGCATTTACCGATTTGTTCCATACATCGTTAGAAAAAGAAGGAAAATCGCTTCGTGTTTTAGGGCATGAATTTGTTGGCAAAATTGTTGATGCGGGATCATTTGTTTCACACCTCTATGGCATTGAAAAAGGCGACATGATATCGGGCGATTCACATGTGACGTGTGGAAAATGTTTTCAATGTCGCATGGCAGAACAAGAAGTGTGTCAAGATCAAAAAATATTGGGTATTAGTACGGACGGCATTTTTGCACAGTTTGTAAAAATTCCTGCCAAAAATTTGTGGAAGGTTGATACAGAAAAAATTCGACCAGAAATATGTGCAATGTTTGACCCGTTTGGCAATGCCGTCCATGCATTATCTAAAGTTGATGTGCGCGGTGCCGACGTTGCCATATTTGGCTGCGGACAAATTGGATTATTTTCTGTTGCGCTTGCCCGTCAATTTGGTGCGGCTAATATTATTGCGGTTGACGTGAATGCAGAAAATTTACGCATTGCAAAAGAATTAGGTGCACACCATAGTATATTGATTGAAAAAACAGAAAAAGAATTTCCGTATTTGGCAGATGCCGCTGTTATCAAGCGTATCCAAGAAATTACGGGTGGCAAAGGCGTGGACGTGAGTATGGAAATGGCAGGATTTAATTCTTCAGTCACGAATTGTTTAGAAGCAACTCGGTTTGGGGGCGACGTGATTTTATTTGGTATTAAAGATGGTGATTTAGTCATTCCAAAATTTTCGAGTGTGATTGTGAAGGGATTAACGTTGCACAGTATTATTGGCAGACAAATTTTTCAAACATGGCAAGTATCTTCGAGTGTGCTGGGGAACAAA